>CAUDRX010000227.1 GCA_958451915.1 uncultured Peptococcaceae bacterium | reverse complement strand
AACATTAAATTGATCATTTAAACGGGATTATATTTACTGATAAGGCGACTGATATTGAAAGGACCGCACAGTAATGAACATCATATTTATGGGGACACCTGATTTTGCCGTAACTATCCTAGATAGCCTTATTTTAAATGGGCATACGATCCCTATGGTCTTTACACAGCCGGATCGTCCAAAAGGACGAGGAAAAAAGCTTCAAGCACCACCAGTGGCAGAGTATGCAAAAACACACGGGATTGATCTGCTTCAGCCAGAGTCCATAAAAACAAAAGAGATTGAATCTATATTTTTGCAAGTGCAGCCGGATGTAGTTGTCGTTGCAGCTTATGGACGTATTATTCCTGATAACTTACTCACGATTCCTAAATATGGCTTTATAAACGTGCATGCATCATTGTTACCGAAATATCGTGGTGCAGCGCCAATCCAATGGGCGTTAAGAAATGGAGATGCTGAGACTGGCGTTAGTATCATGCGGCTGGAATCCGGCCTTGATGAAGGGCCAATCTTTAAAAAGGAATCCATCGCTATTAGACCAGAGTGGAATAAAAAAGATCTGTTCGATGCTTTGGCGGTACTAGGTGCACGTTGTTTAGTTGACACGTTGGAAGAGATCGATCAACTTGTGCCTACACCTCAAGATCATGAACATGCTTCGTATGCACCAATGTTTGGCAGAAAGGATGGCTGCATTGATTTTTCGATGAGTGCAGAAGCAATCTGCAACTTAAATCGTTCGTTATTACCAGACGATAGTATATACGCATTTTTTAACAATAAGCGTCTCGCCTTTAAGAAGGTCGGTTTTTCTGATAAGATAAGTGGTAAGCAAGGGTTGCCGGGCACAATTGAAAAAATTGAAAAAAATTGTTTGTCAATCGCGACAAGTGATGGTTTACTGGAAGTTTATGAGATACAACCGGCAGGAAAAAAAGCGATGGATATCCGGACTTTTTTGAATGGCCACGCTTTAAAGATCGGCGATAAATTTTCAAATGAAGGTTGAGTGAAATGCTTTTTGATGTATCAATGATTGTTTTAATCCCGGGGATTTTGTTAGCGCTTTATGCCCAGGGAAAAGTTTCTTCGACGTACAACCGATTTTCAAAAATCTACTCACAAAGTGGTTTGACTGGTGCACAATTTGCACGAAAAATGCTGAATGATAATGGCCTTTATGATGTTACGATCACTCAGATTAATGGAAAATTGAGCGATCATTATGATCCACGTGCAAAACAGGTTCGCTTGTCAGCAGAAGTGTATAACGGAAGCAGTATTGCTTCGTTGGGAATCGCGGCTCATGAAGTCGGGCATGCGGTTCAGCATGCAACCAGCTATTTTCCATTGACTATGCGGAATGCGGTCATTCCCCTGACAAATATCAGTTCTAACATCTATTTAGGGTTGATTATTCTGGGCTTGATCCTGAACAGCATGTCAATGGTGCAGCTGGGGATCGTACTGTTTGGCGTGATTGTGATTTTTCAATTGATCACGCTGCCAGTAGAGTTCAATGCGAGCCATCGCGCGATAGCAACTCTGGGAAACGATCAAATTTTAAACTCTCAAGAGCTCACAGGTGCAAAGAAAGTGCTTGGAGCAGCAGCGTTAACATATGTTGCAGCACTTTTGACAGCGGTTCTTCAATTAGTTCAATATTTGATGGTTTTTGCTGGCAGAAATGATGAATAAGGGATGGTGTCAGAATGAATCATAATGCTAGGCAGCTAGCCTATAATGTGTTGATCGATATCGAACAAAACGGAGCCTATGCCAACATTGCGTTGGATAAGGCTCTTTTGCATTCAGGATTAAATCCAAGCGATCGACGTTTGGCAACAGAGCTTGTATATGGATGTACAAAAATGAAGCTGCATTTGGATCAAGTTATTAATGCGTATTGCGATCTTAAAAAAGTGGATAAATATACCCTCATGATTTTGCGGATGGCGGTGTATCAAATTTGCTTTTTGGAAAAAATTCCAATGCATGCAATTGTCAATGAAACGGTCGAGTTGGCCAAAAAAGAAGGGCTTCACTCTGATAAATTTATCAATGGTGTTCTTCGAAGTATGGAGCGTCGAGAGAAGAACGTTGTTTGGCCGGATAAGAGAAAGCAGCGCAACCAGTTTTTTGCAAAATGGTACAGTTTTCCTCAATGGATGATTGATATTTGGGTTAAAATGTATGGTTTCTCAGCTGCTGAACAGTTGTGCATGTATTTTAATGCACCTGCCGCAACATGGCTTCGGGTAAACACATTAAAAGTAAAACCAGAAGAAGTGATCATCAGCTTAGAGAAAAATAATGTTAAGTATGAGCAGCATCCTATGATGCCTGAAGCTATACGAGTAGATTCCTTACAAGTTTTGAAAGATACAAATGCTTTGAAATCCGGGCAATTGATCGTTCAAGATTTTAGCGCTATGTTACCATCTGTTATCCTGGCGCCTGCAGAAAATCAATGTGTTTTAGACATGTGTGCGGCTCCTG
>CAUDRX010000226.1 GCA_958451915.1 uncultured Peptococcaceae bacterium | reverse complement strand
GCTCTGAAAGATGCACAGGGCCTCACCGCTTCTGTTGTCATCCAGAAATAAGATCTGACGTTTCACGTCCATACGATCCGCACTCCGTAAGGGGTGCGGATTTTTTTGTGTTCACGCAGGAGCTGCGCTGACAGAGAAAATGCATGCGCAATGAATGGTCCGTGCAGCGAAAGATCATGAAAGAAAAATGAGAAAAGTTCTCAATATCATGTATCTTTCGTGTGCAAGAGAGACTATAATGATGGTATGAGGAGGTGGGATCCATGCTGATCCAATTTTGCTTCGAGAATTACAAATCTTTTCGTGATGAGACGATCCTGGATCTTTCCGCGACAGGGATATCAGAACAAGCGCAGCAGGTCGTCCGGCTGGGGACCGAAAAACGCCCTGCCATTGAAAAAATCTTGCCGGCAGCGGCGATCTATGGCGCAAACGCAAGTGGCAAATCAAATGTATTGGAAGCGTTCCGCTTTATGTTAGAGTATGTTCGCCATTCCTTTGCGTATGGCGGCAGCCTGGATGATAAAACATCAAAACGATCAAAGCCCGTACGCAAGCCGTTTTTGTTTGATGCAGCATACGCAAAGGCAGGTTCGACCTTTGAGGTGTATTTTATCGATACCATGTCGCCGGCGCATCGCTGCTATAATTATGGCTTTGTGCTGAGCGAGGATGGTGTTGCGGAAGAATGGCTCAACAGCAAGGGGATCACAGTGCGTAATTTCACCCCGGTCTTTTACAGGGACGGCGATGAAATCTCCTATACAGGTCTGGATAGAAAGAGCCAGTCTCTGATCAATGCAGCGCTCAACAAAGAAACGCTCATCGTTTCGCTCGGCGGCATGCTCAAGATCCAAAAGCTTAAGATCGTGCAGGACTGGTTTTTTAATGCCGCAGTCGTGGACTTTGGTGAACCGATGGAGAATGCTTTTCGTGCGCGTATGATCCCGAATGGTTTTGATCAGCCGGAAGTGCAGGCGCAGGTCGTGGACTATCTGTCAAAATTTGATGATTCGATCATTGGATTTCGCGTAGAGAAGGTCGCCGAACGCGATACTTATAATATCTGGACGGTGCATCGTCAGCACGATGGCACAGTGGAGCTGCCGCTGGAAGAAGAATCTGCCGGTACCCTGAAGATGTTCGCGCTCTATCCGGAAATGGTCGAGGCGCTCTCTCATGGCGGCGTGCTCATGGTCGATGAGCTCAATGCCCGTCTGCATCCGCTTTTGGTGCGCAATATCGTACAGACCTTCCTTGATCCGGTGCGTAATCCCGCCCATGCCCAGCTCATTTTTACCACACATGACGCCTGGCAGCTGGCGGACCATCTCCTGCGGCGTGATGAGATCTGGTTCACTGAGAAGGACAGCGATGGTGCATCAAGCCTTTACTCTCTGGCAGAATTTGTCGATGCAGATGGTGATAAGATACGCAAAGATGAAAGCTACGTGAAAAATTACCTGCTGGGCAAATACGGGGCTGTGCCGCGGCTCCGTGCTTTTAATGCGCCAAAGGAGGGCTGAGCATGGTCAAAACGAAGAAAGACCGTACCGGCAACAAACGAAAGATGCGCCGGATGAACCTCCGTGAAGAACATCTGGCATACTATCTCATCGTGACCGATGCAGCAGAGACGGAGAAAAACTATCTCCAGGGACTGCGGCATGCGCTGCCGCCAGAGGTGGCCGATCATATAGAGATCGTTGTGCGTCAGGCCAAAAAGAGTGAAGATATTGTTGCAAGCGCACTGGAATATGCTGCACGTGCGCCGCAGTACCGGGAATGCTGGATCGTATTCGATCGCGACAGAGTGGTGACATTTGATGCGATCATTCGTCAGGCCGAGCGCAAGGACATCCGTGTTGGCTGGTCCAATCCTTGCATCGAGATCTGGTTTGATGCGTATTTTGGTCAGATGCATGGCGAGTATCAGACGTCTGTGCAGTGCTGCAGCGGCTTTGCTGAGACGTTTTTTAAGAAAACAGGCAGTGAGTACAAAAAGAGCAGCAAGGACATCTATGCCAAGCTTGCGCAATATGGCGACGAAGCCCGCGCCATTCAGATCGCCCGTAGACGTCTGGAGCAGTTTGAACGTGACGGCGTGCATAAGCCTTCCGAGCAGTGCCCAGCGACCACGCTGCATGCGCTTGTTGCAGAGATCCGTGGAAAGATACAACACTAATGAGATCCGGTCCCTTTAAGGACCGGATCTTTTCTTTCGGGGGAAAAGCGTGCGGCATTATTTCGCGTGTCGCATGGGGGCGGGGAGGTCCCCCTTTCAGGGGGCCAGCGGGGGTTATTTATTCTCCCCCCGCTGGTAGTGATAGTTTTAACAAATTGGAGACAGTGCCATTTTTAAGCCTGCTTAGCACTTGCATTTATCCGGGAACCATTGTATAATGAGTGAGCAATTAGATAATGCATGATGGTAGATTCGCGCCTTGCGTCTATCCATGCGTTGTCTGGGTGCCGCCGGCGGCAAAAGGGCCGGCGAGAGTATGATCCATAGCCAAATCATCGAGGGGGGGAGTTAGGCCACAGCATAACTCTGAGGGACCATCT
>CAUDRX010000225.1 GCA_958451915.1 uncultured Peptococcaceae bacterium | reverse complement strand
GACAGGCAGAGATTTTGATGATGTTATCAGACAATCCAAAGAATTCTTCAAAAGTGATACGGGGCTTATAATACTTGTGATCAGCATCATAAGACGTGCCCATCACCTTGTTCAGTTCCAAAACACCACGAGCATTTTTGCAAAGAAGAATCGTATGGAAGTTGTCGCGAACTTTATAGCGTTCAGCATCCATCATTTTATCGATTTCCTCTTGTGCTTCCTGCGGGTCCCATCCCTGATAAGATTCATAAACCTCATCAGGGATCTCTGGATAGTGGTATATCTCAGAAGTAAGATATACCTCGCAACCGACGATGAATTTCAAGCCCTTTTTCTCTGCATACTGTTTCTTTTCAGTCCAGTTAAGGTTGTAGCCATGGTTGGTAGAAGCAATCGCTTTCATCCCGTAAGAAGCAGCGAGATCAACATAGTCTTCCCATTTTGTACAAGAATCAAGGAGCGAACCTTTATCGTCGTGCAAATGGTATACAACATAGTTTTGCTCCATGAATCCTCCTTAAAACAAATCGTCTATACCGACCACGCTTGGGTCTTTTGCCGCATAAAACGGCTGTTTGTTGATGCAATCCCGAAGCGGTTCACAGGTTTTGCGATGACCACAGAGATTGGTACAGAAGAAATTGGGATTGCCATTTTTCTCTTCGATCTCTCGTGCAGGCCATTCGCCACTGCGTTTCCGCTCCTCGAACTCGTCCGCTGTTTCGTTTATGTAATCGATACATTCTTTGCGCAGTTCATCGGTGACAGGATACGGTCTGACATATGTAGTCAATTTGAACTGGCAGCGAATATCTTCCGGCAGATCATTGATATCGTTCGATTCGATAAATGCCTGGGTAACAATTTCGATCTGCTCACTGTCATACCCGGCGGCTTTCATTTTGGAACGAACCGTGGACCGCAGCGTGTAACCCACTTTGCATCGATCGAGCACCTTTTCGGCTGATTTTGCACGTTTTCCGAATCCGGTTTCGTATGTAATCTTGCAATATTTCACCATGATCCAACAAGGAACGGCCGTTTTGAATCCAGCCTGTTCAAGCGCCAGAGTGTACGCGACCAGCTGACGACCATAGTGAAGTAGGTCTTCATCCTTAAACTGACTGGAAGTCTTGATATCCAACACCTGCAGCCGCCCGTCTGGCAGGACACGGATCAAATCTGCATAACCTTGAAGATAGCGATCATCACAAAGCTTCAGAATAAGCAGCTTCTCGATTTCATACTCGCCTTTTGGACTGACCCAATCACGAGCCATACAACGCATGTTTGAGATCCATTTATCGCGGATGCCATTGCCGCCATCTCTCGTTTTAGGAAAATCAATCCCAAGCATATCGAGTTCGTCCAGACCGTTTTCAATGGCAGGACCGATATCTGCTTCTGTGTTCTTTCCTTCAACGATTCCTTCCAGCGTATCGTGAACCACAGTACCAAGAGAGGAATACACATTGGCGCACTGATCACGCTTTTCGATATATGTAAGATACGCATTATACGGACAATCATGGATGGTGCCGAGCTTTGAATAGCTGTACACCTGCGCCCCTTTGTCATACAGTGCTTGTAGCTCAGGGGCTATTACTCTTTGTCCCATTTACATCACTCCTCTACCCATTTCACATATTTTGTTACGCCCTCTTTGTAGACATCCTTACCAAGATCAGCGATATTCATTTTGGAGCCCTCTTGAATCAACCCGTCAGGCCAAATGTATCCAACTTTTGTTTTTAAGATCGGATTGTCCACGATAAGTTTTTTACATTCGTTGACCAGGTGCTCTTCTTCGAGCCCTTCATCATAGGCCAGAATGATTTTCTTTGGCAGCATTCGTTTGATGTATTTGGCCTGTGTATCCGATACATGACAGCCGCACGTTGCGAGGGCAATATTGCAGCCGAACGAATCACATTGCTGAACTGCTTTTTCAGATTCAAACAGAACGATGTTCCCTGTTTCCTGAATCCGATGGTAGTTCTCCGCGTATCCAAACAGTGTTTTGCTGCGTGGACAAGAGATCAACGGATACCAGCGTTTATCGTGTTCACACTCATAATTGGCGCGACCCATGATGCCGACCAGAGAACCATCGGTTGCCCGCTCTGGGATTGTGATTCGATTTGACTCAACATCATAACCAACACCGAATTTTTGCTGAGTATCCAAACTGATACCATCTTTGATGAAGCGGAGATTATATTTGTTTGCATACGGTTCCAGGGTCTCCTCTGGGTACGTTTTCAAATCTTCCATCTCTTCTTCATAGTCCGGCATCAGTTTTAGAAAGAACCCGCCGAACGGCCAATGTGTTTTGATGTTGACTTCTTCTTCTGAAATGCCAGCCTTTTGTGCAGCGAATTTCAAAGAATCTGGAAACGAACATTTTTTGACATCCATAATCAGACTGAAAAGATTCCCTTTTTGGTTTGTAGAGAAAACAAAGAACCGAAGCGTGCCGCAATCGAGCATACAACTGGTTGGATTTCGCTGCTCTTCCCGGGCGAACCGCAGATTATTTTTGAGAGGATTGAACTTGATATTTTCAAAGCCAAGTGCTTCAAGGATCTGAATGATTTTGTCTG
>CAUDRX010000224.1 GCA_958451915.1 uncultured Peptococcaceae bacterium | reverse complement strand
TTAGAGCGCCAGCCTGTCACGCTGGAGGTCGTGGGTTCGAGACCCATCTGCGTCGTTGCCATTGCCTGCGCAATGGCTTTTTTATTGTGAATCAGGATGGTCCGATGTCGGCCAGAGTTCCTGGCCGTTATGAACATCTGTAAGATGAAAGGAGATAGCAAATGGATATCATCAAACAGATCGAAGAAGCACAAATGAAGCAAGACGTTCCTGAATTTCGTCCTGGCGATACTGTTCGCATCGAAGTAAAGGTCGTCGAAGGGAACAGAGAACGTCTTCAGGCATATGAAGGTGTTGTCATCAAACGTGTTGGTAAAGGCTTGACCGAAACCTTCACTGTTCGCCGTACTGCATATGGCGTTACCAGTGAAAGAATCTTCCCAATCCATTCCCCACGTGTTGCCAGCATCAAGGTGGTTCGTCAGGGTAAAGTGCGTCGTGCAAAACTGTATTATATGCGCGATCGTTACGGTAAAGCTGCTCGTATCAAAGAGATCCATCGCTAATCGAAAACGGATGTGCCATTTGGCACATCCGTTTTTTTAAGACCGCTGTACTCAGCGGTCTTTTTTGTTGGGTGCAAAATTGTTGCAGGATGTGTTGTGCCTACAACAGACTGATCGATTAGATTGCGTTATCATAAACATAAGTTCAATGCTTCTGATGCTTCCGCTGGCATCGGGGCGAGTAAAGGGGATATGTGTTATGGCGGAAAAAGCTAAAGCAAAAAAATCCCAGTGGATCCACTTAGTGATCATGTTTGTGCTTATGTGTAGCGGTTGGTTTTTGCCATCTGGCGAAACTCTGACAGAATATGGCGTACGCATCACGATGATCTTTGTGGGGGCAATTTGGGGTTGGATCTTTGCAGGTCTGATCGTTCCTAGTTTGATGTCGATGTTGTTTTTGGTCCTTGCGGGGATGGGGACGGCAAAAGAAGTTGTTGGTTCTGGATTTGGTGCGGAAATCATTTTATTGATCATTTTCTTCTCGATCTTTACCCAATGGCTGGAAGATATTGGGTTGACAAAAACATTGGCTAACTGGTTGTTAAGTCGTAAGATCCTGAAGGGCAGACCTTATCTTTTCGTATTTATGCTCTTTTTGGTTACTTTGATCTGTGGCTTCTTTGTCGGGATCTATGCGACGATCTTCTTAATGTGGGGAATCTGCTATAGTATGTTTGCTGATATGGGATTCGCCAAGAGAAGTAAAGAAGCAAGTTTCATCCTGATCGGGGTTGCTTATGTCAGCATTATGGGCATGACAATCAAACCATGGTCACCATGGTCTTTGGTTGGTGTCAATGGTCTGCGCTCTGTCACGGGTGATGGTGTTGTATTCTTGCCATATAGTACGTTCATGGTCATAATAGCGCTTTTAAGCATTTTTTTATTCATGCTGTTTGCAAAATTATTCTGCCGCATTGATCTTAGTGCTTTGAAGACCAAGGATTATACTGGCCTGGCAAAAGAGATTCATGTGACCAAACAGCAAAAATTGGGCGCGATTTTGCTGGCTTTTCTTCTGATCGCGCTGTACATTCCAAGTGTATTGCCAGATGGTTTGATCAAGACGATGTTGTCTGCTCAAAGTTCCACTGGTGTTATCATGCTGGTCCTGGTAATCTTGTGCGTGGTCCATTTTGATGGAAAACCTGCTCTCGATTTTTCAGAACTTGCCAAGAAATCGATCCCTTGGAACATGGTCCTTCTGTTAACAGCTGTTGGTCCATTAGGTACTGCTCTGATGAGTAATGATGCGGGATTTACTAAAACGATCCTTGGGGCGCTGAAGCCGATCCTTGCAGGTCAAAGTCCAATTGTCATGTATATCTTTACGATCATTCTTGCCTGTGTGCTGACGCAATTTATGAACAATACGATTCTGCTCGTTGTCTTGACGCCGATGCTTTGCACGATTGCCGGTATGATCGGTGCAAATCCTGTCTTGATCACAGCGATTCTCATTTTTGGTCTCACTGCTGCGCTGGCAACACCAGGTGCCAGCTCTCGCGCGGGTTTAGTATTTGGTAATACTGAATGGATCGATGTGAAGCAGGCGTATATCCAGGCAATCTTGTCTGTCGTTGCAGTCATCCTTGTACTTGGGATTGTGGGGATTCCTATGGGAAGTGTACTGTTCTAAAAAATATTCCGCCGTCTTGTACGGCGGATTTTTTGTGCCCTCCGGCTCTTCTTAAACATCTTGCGCAATGGGTTGCATTTCCAGTATAATTAAGGATAGTTTGTAGAAACAGTCTGAAGGCGGTGAAGTAGTGAGTGACAGATGAAGAAAGAAGCCGGTATGAGGCAATGATGGCGGATATCCGGCGTCATGAATATCTATACTATGTGTTGGATGATCCTGAGCTTAGCGATGCTATGTATGATGAGCGCTATCGTGCGTTGCAGCGTTTTGAGCAAGATCATGCCGATGAGATCGATCCGGATTCGCCAACTCAGCGAGTTGGTGGTGCTGTTAAGGATGGTTTCAGTTCATATCATCACCCGATGCCGCTGCAGAGTTTAGCGAATGCTTTTTCCCTGGCAGATCTACAATCCTTTGATCAGAGTTTGCGTAAAGAGGTGCCGGCGGGCCGCTTGAAGTATTCTGTAGAGTT
>CAUDRX010000223.1 GCA_958451915.1 uncultured Peptococcaceae bacterium | reverse complement strand
TGCTTTCGCATGACTAATCGCAATTTTAGTTAAATAGTCTAAAGTCACATCATTTTTGACATAACCTTGTTCATTTAAAATTCCACAATGTCCATGATTGGTATACTCACACATGCAAACATCGGTCGATATCACAAGATCCGGGTAGTGAGCACGGATTAAACGAACGGCCTGTTGAACAATTCCATTGTCGTTATATGCTTCTGAACCACATGCATCTTTTTCTGCTGGGATGCCAAAGAGCATGATAGCGATCACACCAGCATCCACGGCTCGCTGAACTTCTTCTAATAAATGATCAAGAGAAAACTGGAAAATCCCAGGCATCGAAGGAATCTCGTTTTTTATATCCGTTCCTTCTATCACAAAGATTGGATAGATGTAATCGTTCATATTAAGCTGAACTTCCTGCACCATTTTGCGGATGTTTTGAGTTCTACGCAAACGACGCATTCTCACTTCTGGAAACATACTATATCCTCCTTATTTTATTGCTTCCACGATCGCTTCAAATAATCCCTTAATTGTATATTCACTGGCTTCGATATCCGGCTTTAACCCATATTCAGCCAGGGTTGCTGTTGTTACAGGGCCGATGGAGGCAAGTTTCACACCTTCAGGGAGCTCTGTGTCTTTAATGAGTGACATAAAGTTTTTTACTGTTGATGAGCTTGTAAAAGTGATGATATGAATGGCACCTTCATGCAATTTTTCTAAAACTTCTGCATCAAAATGATCGACTTTTTTTGTTCGGTAAGCAATTACTTCATCAACATTCATTCCCATGGCAGTCAACGTGTCAACAAGAACTGTACGAGCAAGATCTGAACGCGGTAATAGTACCCGATCACCTGGTTCCAGCAATGGTTTCAAGCATTCTACTACGCTTTCAGCAACAAATTTTTCAGGCATCGCTGCGACCAAAAGACCTTTCTCTTCGAGCGCCTCTTTCGTCTTCGGTCCGATGGCACAAATCTTTGTCTGTCCAAGGGAGCGAATGTCCAAATTATTTGCCTTCATGCATGCAAAAAATGCCTGAACACCATTTACGCTGGTAAAGATGATCCAATCGTATTGTCCAGCTTTTTCTACAGCGTTTTTTAGTTCCGGGGTCTGCGCTGCAGAGTCAATCATAATGGTCGATGCTTCCCATGCTTCCCCACCTGCTTCTTCGATCATCCGAGAGAAAGTGCTGGCCTGTTCACGTGCGCGAGTCACGAGGATGCGGTAACCAAATAATGGCTTTTTCTCAAACCACGATAATGTATCGCGCATCTTTACGACATCACCAACAATGATAATTGCAGGGGAAGTCAAACCGGCTTGTTTGACGTCATCAACGATTGTTGCAAGCGTTCCGACAACCACTTGCTGTTCCGGGCGAGTTCCCCACCGGATCAGAGCGATAGGAGTTGTTTCACTTTTCCCGCCTTCGGTCAATCGATGGACGATTTGTTCTAAGTGTCCTACTCCCATCAAAAAGATCAATGTTCCAGGATCTTGAGCCAGGCGAGTCCAATTGACTTGACTATCTGCTTTCAGGGGGTCTTCATGGCCAGTGACCACTGTGAAAGTTGAAGTTAAGTGGCGATGAGTGACAGGAATACCAGCGTAAGAGGGTACAGCGATCGCCGATGTAATGCCTGGAACAACTTCAAACGGAATATTCTCAGAGCGTAAAGTTTCTCCTTCTTCGCCACCTCTCCCAAAGACGTAAGGATCGCCACCTTTCAACCGAGTAACGACCTGTCCTTTTACAGCTTCATCAACTAGTACTTGGTTGATCTCTTCCTGTCTTAATGTGTGGTGATCCGGGGTTTTCCCTACATAAATTAATTTTGCATCTGATCTCGCATAAGAAAGCAGTCGGGGATTGGCCAATCTATCATATACCAAAACATCTGCCCGCTTGATACATTCAAGCCCTTTCACCGTGATCAACCCAATATCGCCAGGACCTGCACCCACTAAATATACGTAACCTTTATTCATAATATCACCTTTATCAACTACGTCGGATATCTTCTAAGATCTCACGAGCGCCTTCTATTAATAATTTTTCTGCTAAGATCTTGCCAATTTGATCATAGTGATCAACTACATCTCTTACTTCTGCTTTCAAAATCTTAGTGCCATCTATACTGCCAACGAAACCATGTATCGTGATCATCTTATCATTGATCTTTGCAATAGCGCCCATCGGCACCTGACAGCCACCATCAAGAGCACACATAAATTGACGTTCCGCTGTAACACAACGTACGGTTTCTTCGTCATTCACCTGAGCAAAGCGTGATAAAAGATCTTCCCGATCTTTGCGGGATTCAATTACCAGTGCCCCTTGCCCAACTGCGGGGATGAATACTTTTTCATCCAAATGTTCAGAGATCTCGTTTCCGAGGTTCAAGCGTTCCAAACCAGCAACAGCAAGGATCACTGCATCAAAGTCGCCTTCATGATACTTTCGAAGGCGCGTGTTAACATTTCCTCGCAGATCCCGGATTTGGAGATCCGGGCGCAACGCTAATAACTGTGCACGTCTACGCAAACTACTAGTGCCAACGATCGCCCCTTCTGGAAGTTCCATAATGCCTCCTGGATGCTTTGTCAAAAGAGCATCGCGACAATCATAACG
>CAUDRX010000222.1 GCA_958451915.1 uncultured Peptococcaceae bacterium | reverse complement strand
ATTGTACCGGCACCGTACATGCGTGTCTCGCTCCTTTTTGCGAAAAGCCGCTCTTTTTGATAAAAATATTTTACCCGATCTGTTCATCTTGCGCAAGTTTTTCACCGGCACCTGTGTGACCGAAGCAAAAAAGAAAGCGATGCATATAGCATCGCTTTCTTTGTCTGTGCGAGCATTTGCCTGCTCAATCTTCTTCGATGGTCAGGCAGAAACCAGATACGTCACCGTAACCTTCGGTGCCTTCCACATTGGTAAAACGGCGGAATTCTTTGCTCTTAGCACCTGGCAGACGGAAATCGGTATTGTCGACCGGCGCGATAGCAACTTCTTCAGGCTTTTCAACCTGTGGCACATAGTCGTATGGATAACGGTATGCACGATAGACCATGTTGGTTGTAATGTGTTCGCCAAAATATGGACTGATATATTCCCAAACGATCTCATGATCTGGAGTGACTTCAAGCAGTCGGCCGTCTTCGCCCTGGGTGATGAGGGTGTTGCCGTTTGGCAGGCGCTGGGCGCTGGAAATATAGCAGCTGTAGAAATGGTCGGCGATGAATGGCTGCATGTAGCCGAGGTCCATCGGACGGCACTGCCAGACGATCTCCATGGTGGTCGGATCGATCTCGAGAATGCGGGAATAGTCACGATGCGCGTTGTTGACACCCATTGGCGAAACAGGGTTTGGTGCACCATAACCTGCCCAGCCGCCGTTGTCAAAGATGAGAATATTGCCTTCGCCTGGCAGTCCTTTAGGGATCATGTGGGCATGGTGCTGACCGATGATCTGCCCGATCTCGGCAGCCTTGCCGGTGCTGTAATCCGGTCCGAGCTTCCAGACAAGCTTGCCGGTTTTCTTATCGAGGATGGCGATGATATTGGTCTGGCGGCCATCGAAAATGATGTTGTCCGGATGGAAACGTTCATCACCGGCATCGTACCATTTGTTTGGTCCGAGGACGCTCATGCAGTTGATATGCATCCAGTCACCAAGGCCGTTTCTCACAAGATTTGGATTGCGGGCAATGGCATTTTTTGCCGCTTCATCAAAGCCCAGTTCATCGAAATGGTCATGGATGCACCATTCCCAAACGATATTGCCGTCCCAGTCAACTTCGATCATGCGGTCGCTGATCAGTTTATGCAGAGAGATCTCTGGCACGACCACGTCGGTATGGGTGAGAATAAGGGTGTTGCCGCTCTCTGTCTTGGCGTCCATGCCAGGCACATAATACCCTACAGGGTTGCCTTCACGCTGATAGTCATGATGTTGACGGGCCATCCACTCTGGTTCATGATCCGGATCTTCGATGTACTGGTTTTTCTTGAATTCCCAGCGCACCTTCCCTTCCCAGGTGACCTGAACAAGATCCTTGTAGTCCTGCCAGCCATAAGTGCTGTTGCGCTGGCCGCGGCAGCCGAAAACATCGCCGTTTGGCAGAAGCTTGTTCGGGAAGCCTTCGAGGTTGTGCCAATGGTTGACAACGCCGCCGTTCATGTCGATCAGCGTGGCGCCGTGCTCATTGGCCTGGAACAAAGTGTAGCCGTTGAAGCATTTTTCAGGTTTGTAAACGATCGTTCCCATTGGATGTACTGATGGTGTGCCCATAGTGATTCCTCCTTAAAAATAGATCAAAATACGCGATCACAACATATTTTCATTATAGCATGCCCGTCGTTTGACCGCATCGGCCATGCTTTAAAAAATGCACCTGCCATCAAAGCAGGTGCATCTGATGCAAATGTTATTTCATTATCCAACCATCATCATCTTAGCGAGTGGGTAGCCAATGAAGATGTAGAGCACCAGGGCCAAAAGGCACATTGGGAACCCGATCCGCAGGATGTCTTTGGTATTGTAGATGCTGCGCATCCCATGCATCATCCCAGCGTGTGGGGAAGCGGCTGGGGTCAGCATCGCAACGAATACCATGAGGATAACGCCGGTAGCGACTGGCATTGGGTTGATACCAAGCTGGTTGGAGAAGTTGAGTACGACCGGCATAAGCACAACGGCCATGGCGGCGTTGTTCGCAAAGTTGGTCAGGATCAGTGCGAAGGTGAACATGATGGCGACGAAGGTCATTTCGCTGCGGCCACCGAGGACAGGGGTCAGGGCCTGGATCAGGAAGTCAGGCACGCCAGTCGCATCGTTGGACAGGGAGTCTGCGCCATATACAGCGGCTGCAATCATGAAGAAGATGCCCCAGTCAAATTTCTGATAAGCAACTTCCTTGAAGTTGAGCAGCGGCTTGCCATCGATGTGAACGATCAGGAAGAGCATGACCCACAGCAAGCTGACGCCGAGAGGCCCGATGGTGTTCAGCGCATCGCAGATCGGATTGCCTTTGATAAAGCTTGGTACGAGGATCATCAGCAGATAGATAGGGATCATGATGAGGTAGATCTTCTGCTGAAGGTTCATTGGAGGCAGTTCGATCTGTTTTTCAAGCATCGCAGGATCGATGGCCTGGAACTTGCTCAGATCGACGCGAAGCACGAAACGCAGGACAGCGATGTAGATCGCAGCAAAGATAATGGTGACCAGTGCACAAACAATGATGTAAGGCACCATTGGGATGGACATTGGATTGCCCATGGAAGCGGTCATGTTCTGGAACGCGGAATAAGGGATCAGCTC
>CAUDRX010000221.1 GCA_958451915.1 uncultured Peptococcaceae bacterium | reverse complement strand
CTTGCAAAAAGTTCAAAGTCTGGATTGCGCCAGTGAGAATGAGCGCTCAAAAGAACAATAATAATCCGTACCTGTTGAAGGCAAGCGCCACTTTTGTAAAAGACAAAGAAACGGAGGAACAAGCATGAGTATCGTCGAGATGAACGAGATCCTATCCCGTTTAGAGTATTACGGGGGGGGTATAAAGAGTATACAGCGGGGATGGTTTGAGAAAACTATTGCACCTGGAATGACAGAAACAATAGCGTTATCACACGTAGAATCGTTGAAAAGTTATCTTATCACAACGCTGGCAAATGTGGATGATCTTATCATTGTACAGCTTGCAGAAAACGGGAATGCTATCACGATTACGAACAAAAATGCTAATACGCCTACCGGTGGCGCGGCTGTGGCCTTAAGCTGGCAGGTCGTTGAACATTATTAAAAGGAGGCAGATCCATGGAAATACATTATTACGCACAATTAGACGATAATAACATCTGTGTAGGCGTCTCACAACTCTCCGGTATCGTCAATGCCGACAATATGATCGAGCTCGACACCTATGACACCTCTGTGCAGGGCAAGATGTGGACGGGGTCGGAGTGGGTGGAAAATCCGAATCCGCCCGAACCGCCGGAACCATCCAGCGAACCGACCAACGCCGATATCATGGCACAACTGCAAGCCATGCAGGGCGATCAGGTGCCGCAGTCTCAACTCGACGAAGCCTATCAAGAAGGAGTGAACGCATATGTCTAACGAACTTTATATCACCGCCATGCGCAATCAAGGTCTGGCCGATGCGGCTGACCTGCAACAGCGGTCTGCCGCCATGGACGGGACGGCGCTGTATGCCGAAGATCAAAAGATTCCTGATTTCACCGCCGCAAAACAGGTGAAGAACATGCTTGAGCGCAAGGCTGGCCAGACAGACGGCTTTGTGTGCAAAAGCACCGCTGGCCGCGTGTGCCGTCTGATCCAGAACTACGACAGCAACACCTACCCACAGGAGCCTGACAGCGCTGAGCTGGCCGCACAGTGGCGCATCGTCTACTCGACCGACCCGAAGAAGGCCAAACCGTTCCTGCAAGATGGCGCGGTGTTGGCGGTGTCTTACTACAATAAAGACGAATGCTGCACCGATGCCGGTCACGTGTGGCGCTCCACCTTTGACGGGGCCAACGTATGGGCACCGAGCACGACGCCACAGTACTGGGAAGACCTCGGGACCATCGAGGAAGTCATGGCGCAGGAATGGGACGTGGCCTAGGGAGGTGAAAGCCGATGGGGCATCTTATCATGGACCAGGTTGTGACATACCTGGTCGGTACGCTGCTATCTACGCTCGTAGCGTCATGCTGTGTGGGTGGCGTATTTTGGCACAAACTAAACGTCAACAAGCTCCAAAACGAGCGCATGGATGAGCTGCTCAATCTCATCAAGAGCAACGAGGAGTTGTTGCACGTCATGAGCTGCCACCAGCTGCAGATCAGCTGTTATCGCGCAGTGGAAAAGGGCTGCATCACATTCGACGAAAAGCAGGAGATCAAGCGGCTGTATGACCAGTACAAAGCAAAGAGATGGAATGGGCCAGGTGAGATTGCCTATCAGGCGATGGACAAGCTGCCGGTACAGGATATTTGTGATTAACAGGAGGTAAATCATTATGGAAGCATTAGACATTACTCAGATCATCGAGGCAATTTTGACTCTTATCATCGCAGTAGCTGGCACGTACTACACCTATCTGCGCAACAAGAGCAACAACGCCGACCAGCTGGATCGCTGGGTGCAGATCGCTGTCAGCGCAGCGGAGCAGGCCTACAAAACCTATGCAACGGATGATCGCAAGCAGTACGCGCTCGACATCCTGCAGAAGCAGGGGCTTAAAGTCGACTGGAACAAAGTCGATGATATGATCGAGGCTGCCGTCAATCAGCTGCCGCCAGTGCAGCGCACAGCAACAAGTGAGACCATGCTCGACGGGAAGGGGGCGTGACCATGGCCTACACACTCAGTCAGCTGTGGCTGCCAGAAAGTCAGTACAGCCTCAAAGCACCTTACGCCATGACACCCGTCGGCATCGTCGCTCACAACACCGCCGGCAAATCCAGCGCGCGTGAAGAAGCGACAAACATGATCAACAACAGCAGCGCCACCGGTTTCCACGCCATCGTCGATGAGAGCGAAGCCATCGAGTGCATCCCGTTCTCTCGCAACGCCTGGCACGCTGGAGATGGCGCCAACGGCTTCGCCAATCGCAACCTCATCGGCATCGAGATCGCACGCAGCATGGACTACTCGGACGACAAGTTCGATCGCGCCGAAGAGAACGCCATCGAATACATCGCCTGGGTCTGCGTCCAGTACGGCTGGACCTCCAACGAAGTCAACCAGCACAACTGGTACTCACAGACCGAGTGTCCACACCGCACCAAACTGCACTGGCAATCCTTCCTCGATGCCATCGACGCCAAGATCGTCCAGATCAAAGCCGACGCCAATGGCAACCCTTCTCAGCCTGACCCGAACCAGCCAACCGTCGACGAAGAGGGCAAAGTTAAAGTCGCCCTCCACGGCTACGAACGCGCCATCCGCGGCAAGAACGAAGACGGCACCGTCTACGTCAGCGTCCGCGACCTGCTCAGCCAGATGGGCTA
>CAUDRX010000220.1 GCA_958451915.1 uncultured Peptococcaceae bacterium | reverse complement strand
ACCATGTGCAAGGACTGGCATGCCGCAGCAATGCTGTTTCTTAGGCACGATGACTTCAACGTTGTTGCGCTTCATGACATTCATGAAAGAACGCGCAACATTTGGATACATATAGTTCGAAGTGCAGCCTGTAAAGAAAGCGACTTTATATTTGCTTGGCCCCTGTGGCTTATTCACTTCCGGCACAGTCATGCGGAATGGTTTATTAGCCAGATCTGGAACGACACGGCGCATATCAAGGCCGAATGGGAAACGTGGGGTGTAACCGCCGGTTTCTTTTTCTTTCTTAAAGACAGTGCCCTGGAAGTTCCCGCCAAGACGCATCCCGGTATCCAGGAGTTTTGGATGGTCGACCACGTTGAAAATGACTTTTTTCAGTGGATGCAGACCTTCTTTGCGAACCAGTTCTGCACGGGCAGCGAGAACGATCTTATCGATCTCAACGCCGCAAGGGCAGATCTCAACGCAGGCTTTGCAGGTCAGGCACATATGAAGGTTGTGCTCAAGACCTGGGGTGCTTGGGTCAACAAGCCCTTTGAGGAGGGCATCGACCAGTTTGATCTTACCGCGGGCAACGGTACCTTCCTTGTGGGTCTCCAGATAGATCGGGCACACTTCCTGACAGTTGCCGCAGGCCATACATTTCGCGACTTCCTCTCTCGCGAAATCCATTGTTTCAAAAGGTGCGCTCATTCCTTATTCCCCCTTCTTGAAGAAGAAATGGTCTGGATTGAACATGTAGTTCGGGTCAAATGCTTCTTTAACACGACGGATGATCTCCATGCCGGCAGCACCGAACTGGTTTTCCATATAACCTGCCTTTGCGATGCCAATGCCATGTTCACCACTGAGGGTGCCGCCCATTTCGAGTGCAGATGCGAAGATCTCATCAACGGCTTTGTGAACGCGTTCCATCTCTTCGGTATCGCGTGCATCGGTGAGGATGGTTGGATGCAGGTTACCGTCACCCGCATGACCAAAGGTACCGATCTGCAGGTTGTATTTTTCGGCGATCTCTTCGAAGCGAACGAGCATATCAGGGATACGGCTTCTTGGTACGGTCGCATCTTCAAGAACAGTGGTTGGCTTTACACGAGCGAGCGCCGGCAAAGCTGCACGGCGTGCGGTCATAAGATCCTCCGCCTCGTGTGCATCCTTAGCGAGTTTGATCTCATGGCAGCCATTTTTCTTGCACTGTTCAACGACTTTTTCAGCTTCCATTTCAACTTCAGCTTCTACATTACCATCGACCTGCATCAGGAGCATAACCTTTGCATCGGTTGGCAGACCAATGTGGATGTATTCTTCAACAACCTGCAGGGTCACCTGGTCGAGCAGCTCCATGGTAGCTGGGATGACTTTGTCAGCGATGATACCGCTGATGGCATAGCCGGCATCTTTGAGCTGGTTGAAGGTTGCAGTCATCGTCTTGGAATAAGCTGGCTTTGCGATCAGCTTTACAAGGATCTCGGTAATGATACCGAGGGTGCCTTCTGCGCCGCAGACAAGCTTGGTCAGGTCATAACCAGCAACATTCTTGACGCTCTTGCCGCCGAAGGTGACGACTTCACCATTTGCGAGCACCATGCGTACGCCCATGACATAATCCTTCGTTACGCCGTATTTCAGACCGCGCAGACCGCCGGAAGATTCACTGACAGAACCACCCATAGTCGCGGTCTTTACAGTACCTGGATCTGGTGGATACATAAGGCCGAATGGGCTGACGGCTTCATTGAGGGTATTGATGACAACGCCTGGCTGTACGGTTGCAGTCAGGTTTTCAGGATCGATGTCTGTGATCTTGTTCATGCGGGTCGTAACAAGAACAATGCCTTTACGCAATGGAATGGTGCCGCCGGAAAGGTTGGTACCGGAACCACGGGTGTAGATGTGAAGGCCTTCTTCTCTTGCCAGGTTAACGATCTGGACGATCTCTTCTTCGCTGGCAGGCATCACGACCACATCTGGCAATACCTGTGGCTGATCTGGCGTACCATCGTAAGAATAAGTCAAAAGATCGCCAGCGTCAGTGAGGATATTCTCTTCACCAACGATCGTCTTGAGTGTTTCCACTACTTTCTTGTCTAACATAGTCTTCCTCCTATATACGCTAAACACGCTTGTTTAAATAGTCACCTCGAGAGAGCTGCACACGGTCGAACAACCGCCCCAGCTCAGCATCGTTCAGTGGCCGGTATTGACCAAGATCGACATGTGACAGCACGATCTGGTCGATCGCCACACGTCTTAACTGAAGGCATGGAAAACCGACAGCTTCCAGCATCCGCCGGACCTGTCGCTTCTTGCCTTCGTGGATGATTAGCTCAACCACTGAATTTTTACCTTGCTTTTTCAAAAAGCGCGCCTGAGCCGGTGCTGTCATCACATGATCCAGCACAACGCCCTCAGAGAGTGTTCGTAAAGCCTTAGAGGTAATAACACCTTTTACGGTTGCGATATATGTCTTCTTGATATTATATTTCGGATGGGTCAGACGATACGCAAGCTCACCATGATTGGTCAGGATCAGCAAGCCCTCCGTATCCATATCCAACCGCCCGACTGGAAGAACGTGTCCTTTCAGCTCAGGACAGCAATCATAGATCGTAGGACGGTTCTGTGGGTCTGATGTCGTAGTCAGGTAACCCGCTGGTTTATTGAACATGTAGAACAGATATTCA
>CAUDRX010000219.1 GCA_958451915.1 uncultured Peptococcaceae bacterium | reverse complement strand
ATGTTATGAATCCTCACATTAAAAACCACACACCATCGAAAAGTTTTTTGTTCTTATTAAAGAAACTCAATAAAGCAAGTACAACAAAGTGAGATCGCAATAATACATACCAAACTTTTAAGCAGGTTCATCTTTTTGTTGAAATGGCGTCCACCATAAAACGAAAATGCGACACACAGAAAGATTGTCGAGAATATATCAACCAACTCATATTGATGCAGGAATATCTTCAGAACTACAAATATACATAAAGATATGATCATCAACAGATCTATTGACTTTTTCGTTTTTCTCACTTCTTGCCTGGAGCTATGATACTACTAAATCTTCACACACTTTCTCTTTTTTCTCAGTATATGAGGACGCCACCCCGTTGTAAATAGGGGTGGCGTAAACGACAGGTTTCGCAAAGAAAAACACGCTGGGAACGTTCTCTGGTGAACGTTCCAGCGTGTTCTGTTTTTATTCTGCTTGATCGGTAAACAATATGAACGAGAGGGAAAAGGTGCCATTTTCCCACGTAATCTCTGGCCTGCAATGATACTTCGCCAACGCCTCAGTGATGCTGCTGATGCCAAAACCGTGGGCAAGTATGTCTTCTTTCGACGTGGCACAAGACGCATCGGCCATTTCTACTGCGGTATTTGTGATCTCACAGAAGATGTGTTCTTTTACTTGGACCAGCGCGAGCGAAATGCGCTGTTCCCTGTCTTTGACGCGTTCGCAGCCTTCGATGGCATTGTCCAGCGCATTGCCAAAGATCACGCAGATGTCTTCCGGCGCAAGGGGCAAACCGCCCGGCAGGCGGATGTCTGTCTCAAACCGGATGCCTTTGTTCTCTGCCAGGGCTTTCTTGATGCTCAACGTCGCATCCAGCGCGATGTTGCCAGTCTGAAACACTGGCGTGAGCGCAGACAGATCACCTGCCATCGCATCCAGGAGCGCCAGGCACTTTGTAGTGTCACCCGCCAGGAGATAGCCTTTCAGACCAGCGAGTTTGTTGGTGAGATCGTGCTTGAACCGTCTCAGCTCACGCTGTTTGGCAAGGGTGTCCTCCAGATGCCGGAGCTGCTCCTTCATGTGCTGTTCATACTGCGCCTGCGCCCGGATGTGCGCGCCCTGGCGGATGAGCCGCTCGTAGAGATAGAGCGCAAAGAGCGTGCCCAATAGCAGCCCCAAAGACGCAAACAGCGCCATATCATTATAGCGTGTCGTTGGGATCTCATAATTGATCCTGAAAAGCAGGAACACAGCGGTGATCGTGCTGGACAGCAAGACAATGAACAACACCCAATAGGCTTTTCCCAAAAAATGGCTGTGTCGCGACACCTTGAAACGGATCACAAGGCAGAGCATGACAGAAAGCCATTTGGAAACGATGACCCCTAGGGTCTGGTACGCCGGGATCTGAACGATGTCACTCACGCTGACAGCAAAGCTCACGGCGATCAGGAAAAGGACAACGATCTCAAGCGCGCCGATAAAGGTTCCGCTTATGATGCCGATGAAAAACCGTTTGATCCATCTTTCGCGATACACGATCCCTGCACAGAGGCTTGCCGCCAAGATCATCACGACCGCGTTGGCAAATGAGTAGGTCAGAAAGATATTGCTCAGCCTGATCAGCACAGCCAATGCGATAACACTGCATCTTCTCCAAAATGCCGAAGTCTCCGCCTTTCTTGCAAAGAACGCGTCAAAGATCAGGAAAAATACCACAGCGTCTGCAATAGCAGACGCAGTAAAAACAACTTCATTTGCGATCATAGGCCTGCTTCCTTTTTCAGATACCGCTGCCAGGCTTTGCGAAGGTCGTCCTTGAATCCTCGGCCGACTGGCACGTCAAGCCCCTGCTTCTGCATGAGCACGCTTTTCTCGTTGATCGTCCGCACATGCGCGAGATTGACCAGAAAGCCGCTGTGACAGCGCACAAACTGCTCAGAATGGATGCGCGCTTCCAACTCAGACAGCGCCATGCGTGATCGATGCGCATCAGTTTCTGTATGAACGACCACATAATGGCCACTCTTTTCGCAATAAAGGATCTCGCGCCGCTTTATCCCGATCTCGCCCTGGGTGGTCTTGATCACGACGCTGCTCTCCTGATCGCACGACCTCTCAACAAGCATGTCAATGACACGCGGCAGTTTTTCTTCCAACCTTGACTTAAGCAGATACGCCAAGGCGCTGACCTCGTAGCCTTCGATGGCATAGCGCTCGTAGCTGGTCACAAACACGATCACAGCCTCACTGCCCATCGCCCGAATGGCCCTTGCCGTTTCCATCCCGCTCTTACCTGGCATCTCCATGTCGAGAAAGAGCACATCAAAGCGCACACCATCCTGATAAGCTGCGAGCAACGCCTCCCCGCTGCTGTAGCAGCTTAATGATACATTCAGGTCATCACTTTTTTCGAGACAGGTGCGCAATTTTTCCAGCCAAAAAGGCTCGTCGTCGCACAATGCAATGTTCAGCATGATCGTCACCCCTTTTTTCGACAACGCCACACCGTCGCCTGCTATTTCGCTATTATTATACAGCATTACGTGTAAACATACAAACTGCTATGATAACATGCCGATTAAATTAAGTCCAATAAATCATAAAGCCTTATTATTCTCTACATGATCATCCCTGACTTCCGCGAACACTGGATAAAACATAGCGCCGCATCGTGCAAGCTCGAGCACGATGC
>CAUDRX010000218.1 GCA_958451915.1 uncultured Peptococcaceae bacterium | reverse complement strand
CAGGCCGCTCACATGCGTTGTAGGTTTTGCCGCAGATGCTCCACCATTCTTTACGAACGCGCTCCCTCATTTGCAAGACCTCGGAGGTGCCATGGAGGCCGTGCTCTTCTCCATACTGATAATCCGCCTTCTTGATTTTTGCGTTCTGTCCTGCGCTGACTGCACTAGCCGCACCAAAACCGAACATGCTTAAAATTAACGAAATAGCTCCACTCATAATAGTACTCCTTTATGTTTTTATTCAAACAAATCATTTCGAATACGCGGCATATAAGACCGCTTTTCAGATCGATCAAAAACCTTCTGCAACTTTCCAGTCCCCCAATCGCACTTATTAAATTCCATAACACACTCGACAAGCACTTTTACATCTTTGCATTCTCGTCGTTTAAGCAACGCTTTTTGCAATTCTGTTTCAAGATAGCACTTTCTAACCGCATTTGCCTTTGCGAATTCAATGGCATGCTGAAGATCAATAATTTCGAGGCTTACATCATTTAGCTCTTTACAAGCATCAACATATAATGACTGAATCGATCCAAGAGTCTCGTCTACAATCAACAGCGCCTGCTTCAGATTATGTAATGTCTCCCCTTCTTTGATGGGAATGCCGGCATCATACTGTTCCTGTTCAGCCATTCCAACCTCGGCCATCATGGTCGTTTCTATTCGTCCAAGAATCTCCGAGACACTTTTTACTTTGAATCCTTTGTCCTGTAATGCCTTTGGTAGACACGTGATTGTCGCTTGTGCTTTTTCAGCTGGTTGCAACAGTGCGTCTCCAAGACTGTCCGTTGCAACCAATAAGTTCTCGCTGTTTCTTTTAATGTAGCACGCACCGTTTGTAATAACACAGTTCATGTGCATCCTCCTACCTTATTATAATAGGGGCCTACAGATCAATGCTCCCGCAGTACTACAGACTGCCCCTTTTTCAACACCCAGCAGTTCTTGCCGGCATATGCACAATCTTCACAGTGACCGCCACATTCGTTTGCGTCTGCCGGTGCATCGCAAACTCCATTTTTGAACGATACATAAGCAACTGGTAAATTATAGGTGTTATCCATATTATACCCTGGCCATTCTGAAAACAAAATATGTAAATTGCTGGGAATTTTCTTTTTTGCTGCTAAATACTGGTTAACGATTTTATACTGCTTTGTAAATGCCAAGAAATGAGTGCGCGGCAACTTACGAGCGACTCGGCACATCATAGCAAGATAGTCCTGACTGACAATATCCCCGCTAACGTGCCATCTAAAATAAAAAGACCCATAGGCTGCTGCAGTTGCCTGCAATTCAAAGCCATCAGGGTCGGTCAACCACAGATTCAAATTGTTTTCGTATGCGTCTCGAACCACACCGCGCCAATCAAAATGGCGAACATAGCACGTCTTAGCACACGGCACATCAGGTGCACAAGTCACCACACGAGGCATAGAGATGGATTTGATATTACCCATCTTGCTGTTCGAACTCGACACTGACAGCTTCAACATATTCAATTTTTTACACCCTCACTTTAAGAGGGAGCACTCCTTCCTTATAATTATATCATCCTAATAGTCCAATAAATTACATTTTCAAAACCGGCTCATCAGGCATTAAGGGCTCAAATTTCGATTCCACGTCCAGATCATAATGATATGGGATGCCAAGACGATCTAATTCTTCCTTAAAAATTTCAGCCAATTCATCTGGCGAATAGTCTTCGACTTTCATTTTACACCACCTTTTTACGCTTTAGATCATTAACATCACAGCAATAAAACAAAATGCCCATATCGGAATAATTAACCATGCCCAATCAAGGCAGAAATCAATAAATCGAGATAATAATTTCAAAATATAGTTCATCATAACCCTGTTTGCACCGTATCAAATTCGATCGTCTCTCCTGTTTCTTTATCGACACCATGCCCTACCACATGAACGATATAAGCCGGCCAGCGCTCTTTGTTTTCATCAATGGCGATACGAACAACACCTTTGAAATTTTTGATCCAAGTTGCACACCAAGGCTTTTCAAGATGATCATTGTATTTTGGATTAAACTTTAAGACGGAGACCAAATCAGCCACACATACCATACCGGCATCTGCACAGAATCCGCCCAGTTTAATATTCGTTTCGGGCACGAATGTAATACAACGCCAATCACCGTAGTAAGTATTGGACTCTATTCCAATGATGCCATGACTGCTGATATCGCAACATTCAAATTTTTTCCGCTCGTCATTTGACATATTATGAGAAAGATAACATGGATCTGTAATGATAATATCCCCATCAAACTCCATAATACGATCCTCTGCTTCAAGATAACGATCTTTATATTCTAAAAATTCTTCATATTTTTCTGCCATATCCCGCAGCTTTTCAAATTCCTTCGAGATTTTCTTCAGCACTTCATCGGAATCTGCACCCTCTTCGATATCATGGTTAATATACCATTTCACAAAAAAAGAATCACTACCCGTTTCTGTGACCAATCTATGTACATCGAAACTGTCTGGTTCCTCGTTAAGCTTTGCAAGCGCCTCAAACAGTTTTATCTCGACATCAACAACACAACGATCAATGACGCTCTTAGCCCATTCAGGAACTCGATTCCATTCATCTACCAATGCCTGTGGATAATCTTTAAACTGCTCGTGATATTCTTTATTTTTCTGTTCAACCCATTCGTGTGTCATAATTCACCTCAAATAATCAGTTCATAAATCTGACCAAAGTAGCGACAGAACTGTAAATCATC
>CAUDRX010000217.1 GCA_958451915.1 uncultured Peptococcaceae bacterium | reverse complement strand
CATACCGATCGGCCAACTGTCCGCAATAGAGGATCGACAACGTCCAAAAAAACGCCAGCGTCCCGGTCAGATAGCCATTGTGCGCCGTACCAAGCTGAAAACTCTCAGAAAAGTAGGGGAACAGGAAGGACACACAATTGTGCACCAGACCGGCGAACCCCCAGGCCAACACCATCAACACCAAGGCCCGCCATTGGTAAGGATACCGTTTCATC
Organism: uncultured Peptococcaceae bacterium; assembly: GCA_958451915.1. Lineage (GTDB taxonomy): Bacteria > Bacillota > Peptococcia > Peptococcales > Peptococcaceae > UMGS1590. The sequence continues at coordinate 2,573 of CAUDRX010000217.1, read as the reverse complement.
ATCACACCTCATTTCAGAAAAGGCTGCGGCGAACACTTCGCTGCAGCCTTACCTTTATTATAACCGTTGATCCTACACAATCAATACAGTCCGACCAATCCCCAATATCCTGCGACCAAAAGCATCAATACGAAGGAGAGTACCATACGGACCGCAAAGATCTTCAGCGTCGTCTTTGAGTTCATATAACCAAGACTGAAGAAGAACAGCACCATCGACACTTCATATGGGAAGAGATACATTTCCAAGCCCATCTGGAAAGCCATCATCGTGCTGACCGGATCCAGCCCTGCGCCGTAGCACATGTTACCGATCATCATCTCGAACGCGGACTGTGCGCCCAACGGCGTCATAAAGAAGTTGACGATGACACCAAAGGCGTAGCTCAGGAGCACGCGTGTATGATCGCCGACGCTCATGAGGACTGGCAGGAGCTTATCCTCGACAACCGCTGTGAAGCCGACAGGACCGGAGCAGATCCCCACCGCCAATGCGCCGGTGACGAAGAAGATGATCCAGATGTCCATCTTTGGCAGGTCTTCCGCCTTGACCAGGTTGATACCTGGTACAAAGAACAACGAGACGAGCACCACCATGACGTGGGCAGCGTTGAGACCGGTCTTTGTTTCCAGGATGAAGTTCGCCAAGATCAAGAGGACGATGACCAGTGCCTTGATCTCATCCTTGCTCATCTTGCCCATCGCTTCGTATTTTTTACGAACGGTGTCAGAGATGTCCGGCATCTGTGCGCGATTTGGACGAACAAAGAGGAAATATGGGGTCAACACCGACATGAGCAGCCAGCCCAGACCAGGCAGCCACATCAGACGCAGCCATTCAAAGAAATCGACGTTCACTGTGCCGTTCGTGACTTCGCGGAAGAGGGAAACGATGAAGATCATCGCATCGTCGCCAGACATGTACAGATGGCAGCTTGACAGCGATGAGAACATGATCATCGCCATGATCCCAGTTGCCGCTTTGCTCTTTGCTTCCAGGCCCCAGGTCTTGCAAATGGCGATGCCGATCGGCCCCAGGATCAGGAGTTTCGCCCAGGTACTGGATACCAAAAGTGGAACGAACACACCGATCAGGATGCAGGCGATCAAAAGCCCTCGGCAGGAACACCCGGTGAGCAGAAGGATCTTGTACGTGATGCGTTTGACAAGACCTGTCGTCGTCATCACATTGCCCATGATGATCCCGGCCAGGACCAGCCATGGCAGGATCATCGACCAGGATGAAAACGCTTCTTCCGGCGTAACGACCCCAGCAATGCAGAACAGGATCGGGATCAGAAGACCCGTGATCGCTTCCGGGATGACCTGGAGTGCCCAAAAGAGGATCGCCCCCAGTGAGATCGCCAGATAAGCCCGAAGCATCGTGTCAAACGGTGTGAAGAAGAAGACCGCCAACGGCAGACCCAAGGAAAAGATCCACTTGATCGCCATGGTCCCGGACATTTTAGATGCTGTAGCATTTGACATCGTGGTTCCCTCCTCATCGTGTCTTGTCGCGGAAGTTCAAAATGACTTCGCCATTTTTCTGCTCGATGGTCTGGAATTTTTTATCCAGGAGCGGTTTGGTATTCGTATAATCGGTGCGATGATGATAGGCGCCGCGGGATTCCTTGCGATTCTCCGAGGTGATCGCGATCGCTTCGGCAAGGTCGATCAGATCGAGCACTTCCAGGCTGCGCATTAGCTCATGGGCATTTTCCGCTTTGAGCTGCTCGCGGCAATAACGCTTGAGATCGCCAAGGTATTTCAGCCCGGACTTCATCAAAGTCTTCGAACGCACCTTCACGCCCACGTAATCTTTCATGATCTGCTGAAGCATAGAGTTTGCTTCTTTCCAATGCGCGCCGTTCTTGCGCCCGATGATGTCGGCATAGAGGGCCATATCCTGAGCGATCAGCGGATGATCCGTCACCTCTTCAAACGCCACCGTCTTCGCGTAAGCCGCCGCATTTTCCGCCGAGATCATCCCGAAGACCGCTGCGCTTGTGATGTCACCACGTACGTTCCCGAGCACATCGCCGCACGCATAGAGCCCTTCCAGACTCGTCTGCCCCGTCAGCGCAATGTCCAGGCCACGACCGCAGAGGGCGTAGTCATAGGTGCCAAATTCGATCATTTCTTTGCGCAGATCAATATTATATTGTTCCAGGTAATCAACGATCGACGTGTCGCCCTCGCTCTCAAAAGCATGCATCATGAAATCCATGTCTTCCGGATCGTTCTCCGAACAGTTCATGAACACTGGCCCGCTGCCGTCTTCCATCTTTTCCTGGAACACACCTTGCCAGATGTCGGAGGTTGGGTCGCCCAATTCTTTGGTTGGCTTGTTGACGAACGGACCAACTGGATGGCCGTAATAATCGACGAGCACGCCGATCCAGGTTGCTTTCCCGCAACGCGCAAAATATTTTGGACCTGCATGGAGATATGGCATATCGATATTCACCAAACGTGCGCCCGCACGATACGCCATCGCATGGCCGCTGCCTGTGGTCGCTGGGCAATCGGCCTGGTTGAAGAGATAAGCTGGGTTGGTGCTTGGATACATGCGGC
>CAUDRX010000216.1 GCA_958451915.1 uncultured Peptococcaceae bacterium | reverse complement strand
GGAAGATGGTCGGCGTGATGCCGAGGTATTCGCCCAGGCCGCCACAGACGCCGGCGATCTTGCGCTGGGTCAGGGATCGGGTCAATTTCTTTTTCATGATGGTATCACCTCATTAATATAATGATGGTTTTATAAGCATTGGAATGGCAGGTCACACATGTCTTCGAAATATTCCATGTCAAGGATCTCGAGTTTGTCGTTGGTCTTGGTGATGAGGCCTTCGACTTCGAGGTTGCGCATGACGGTAGAAACGGAAACACGGTTGATGCCGATGTATTTGGAGATGTCGTAGTGGGACAGCTTGCCGTAGAAGGTGTAGTGGTTGTCTTCCTGGCGTTGTCCGTATTCAAGGACGTATTTGTAGATGAACTTGCACACGCGGTAGCGTGGATCCTTCACGAGGTCGTCGGCGACCTGATGGTGAGCGTTCAACGAAAGGGTGCAGAGCCAGTTGATGATGATGCGGTTAAGAGGGGGCAGCTCAACGAGGAGCGCTTCGACGGTCTCGCGGCTGAAACGGTAAACGGTGCAGTCAGTCTTGGCGATGATCTGCTCACTGGAATCGCTGTTGACGCCGAGAAAGAAGAGCGCTTCGGCGCAGAGGCTTGGCGCGATCAGTACATGGATGATGCGCTCTTTGCCCTGTGGCGTGAGGATGCTGTGGTGCGCGATCCCCTTGGTGAGAAAATAAAGGTGATCGACCGGCTGACAGCTGGCGATGATGCAGCTGCCTTTTTTAAACTGAACCTTTTCGGCTCTATCGAGGTAGTCGGACAGGATCAAGAGCTGATCGTCCTGCCGGAAAAAATATTCCATTTCTTTGCTGGAGGATTTATCGGACATTGGGAACGCTCCTTTACTTTGTGAAGAAAATCGCAACCGAATTTGTAATAATTATAACATGAGATGTTAGAAAGCGAATGATAAAATAGTAACATTTTTTGCGAATTGGTGTCAAATGCGGTATACTACAGGGAGCTATCAGAGAAAGGAGGACGTGCGATGTGTTATATCGGTGCCCATATGTCGACGGGCAAAGGTTTTGACAAAGCGGCAGAAGCGGCGCATTCCATCGGTGCCACGGCGATGCAGGTGTTCACGCGTAATCCACGCGGCGGCAGTGCCCGGGCGTTGAAAGAGCGTGAGCTTGAGCGCCTGGCAGGGTTTCGCGAGGCGGGTCTGGCGGTGGTCTGCCATGCACCGTACACGGTGAACCTGGCTTCGGGCAGGGAGGATGTGCGGCAGTTTGGCATTGAGACGGTCACTGCCGATCTGGTGCGTATGCAGGCGCTGGGCGCGGATGGGCTGGTGGTGCACAGCGGTGCCCACACTGGTGCCGGAGAAGCGGCCGGACTGGCCCGGCTCTGTGAAAGCCTGGAAATGATCCTGCCGGCGGTGCCTGCGGGCAGCCGTATCCTTTTGGAAACAATGAGTGGTTCCGGCTCTGAGCTGGGCAGCCGACTGGAAGGGCTGGCAGAGGTCTGGGCCCATTTCGGCCGGACACCGGCGCTGGGGCTTTGTCTGGATACCTGCCATCTTTTTGCGGCAGGTTACGATGTGCGGGACTGGGCTGCGTTCAAAGCAGCCTTTATGGCGCATCTGCCCTGGCAGATCGTCGGCTGCATCCATATGAACGACAGCAAGACACCGTTTGCGAGTCACAAAGACCGTCACGAACGTTTGGGTGAGGGCATGATCGGCTGGCCGGCCTTCGAGACGATCGTGCGCGCAGAAGCGGCGAGCGGTATTCCGCTAATCATGGAGACGCCGAACGGGCTGGACGGATGGGCGGCAGAGATCGCGCGCCTCAGAGCAGTATTAGATGAAGAAAGTGGGCAGCCTGCCCTGTGATAAGGAGGAAACATGGCATTCCGGTTGAGTGATTTTGGTATCCCGAGTTTCGATACGAATGTGGATTTTTTGTACAAGCGTGCGGTGGCACAAGGAGAGAGCGTGCTCTGCGGCGATGAGGAGTTCGTCGTCTATCATATGCCAGAAACCCCTTTCATGGTCGTGCTGCGCTTTGAGTTCGAGAGCGATGGCGAGACGCCGCAGCATGTGACGGCGCATACTTTCCTGGATAACCCGGTGCGCTGGCAGGAAGGCGTGAAAGCTGCTGGTGATGGGCGTGCACTGGTCATGCGCGGTGGTGCCTGGCTGCAGGCGGAGCTTATCAATGGAGAGGCAGAAGGCCCCGCTTTTATGCCGATGCTCTATGCTGACGCCATCCGGTTCGGGGCAAGCCGTCTGGCCGTCGGGGCAGATATGCTCATGCAGGAAGGGGTGCTGGCGCCGGATCTGGGCGGTGGTGTGCAGCTTTTGGCGCGTGTGGCGCATGTTCAGCCAGTCGTTGTCGGGAAACTCTGGCTCTTTTCTGTGGTCACACTGACCCTCAGCGATGGTACGGCGCTCTATGTACCGGTCTCGCGCGATGTCATGGAGCCGCGCATCCACGACTGCAGCGAAGGGGCGTTGTGCTACGTCAATGGCAGCCTGGCGCTGATGCGTGACTGGGCATAAAAGGCGCAGGTTTTTTTAGAAAAAGCTTGACGCTTGCCGTCCCTTATCCTATAATAGTCTAGTCTGAATATCGAAATGATTTTAGTGAAAGAGGTGTGAGTGATGAAAACAGGGATCCATCCAGACTATCATGAAGTCAAAGTGATCTGCGCTTGCGGCAATGAATTCACGACCCGTTCTACCAATAAGGGCGACATCAAAGTTGAAGTATGCTCCGCATGCCATCCTTTCTATACCGGCAGCAAGCGTTTGTTGGTGGAACAAGGCGGCCG
>CAUDRX010000215.1 GCA_958451915.1 uncultured Peptococcaceae bacterium | reverse complement strand
GGAAGCTTCACGCTTTGAAACGATCACCAAGGCCGATGCGCTCAAACATCCAAATTGGTCGATGGGTGCCAAGATCACCATCGATTCAGCGACGATGGTCAACAAAGGCCTGGAGATCATCGAAGCCCATTACCTTTTTGACTGTGATTACGACCGCATTCAGGTCGTCGTCCATCCGGAGAGCATCGTGCATTCGATGGTGCAGTTTGTGGATGGGGCGATCAAAGCCCAGCTCGGTCTGCCGGATATGCGCCTGCCGATCCAGTTGGCGATGACTTATCCGGCACGCGTGAATACAGGCTTTGAAGCTTTGGATGCCTGGGAGATGGGCACGCTGCATTTTGAGAAGCCGCGTTTCGATGTCTTTCCGGGCATCACCATGGCGTATGAGTGTGGGAAGCAGGGGGGCTCTGCACCGATCGTGATGAACGCAGCCAATGAAGTCGTTGTGTCGGCTTTCCTTGAGGAACGTATCCGTTTTGTCGATATCGTGCCGTTGGTCGCTGAATGCGTGGCGCGCATGCCATGGCAGCAGGTAGAGTCGCTTGAACAGATCCATGCTATTGACGCCGAGGCACGGGCATTGGCAGGGAAAATGATAAAGATGCGAGTGGATGCCAAATGACCCTTTTGATCGCACTTGTTATCCTTGGCTTCCTGGTGGCGATCCATGAATTCGGCCACTTTGTTGTTGCCAAGATCAGTGGTATGTATGTGACAACCTTCAGCATTGGTATGGGCCCGAAGATCGCCTCTTTTCAAAAAGGCGAGACAGAGTATGTGATCAGCGCCATCCCTGCCGGCGGCTTTGTCAGTGTCAAGGGCATCAGCGGTGATCCTGAGATCGATGATGATCCGGACGATCCCCGGCTTTTCCAGAATCGACCGATCATCCATCGTATGCTTTTCACCTTTGCTGGGCCGTTCATGAACTTTGTCACAGCCATTGCGGCGCTTCTGGTCTTTTACCTGGCACTTGGCGTAAATGTCGTGGACAACGACAGCCCGCCGGTGATCGCAGAGGTGCGTGCCGATTCCGCAGCTGATGCGGCTGGCCTTGAGGTCGGCGACAAGATCCTCTCCATCGATGGTGCGCCAATGCCGTACTGGTCGGATGTCGATGCGGTGATGGCAGGCTACCATGAAGGGGCGCTCGCGGTCGTCTATGAGCGCGATGGTGCCACTGCAGAAACGACACTGACACCGACTTATGACGAGAGCCTTTCGCGCTATGCCCTGGGTGTGACCAAACAGCTGGAGACCAAACATGAAGAACTGAGTTTTGGAGAGGCGATGCGACAGTCGTTGTTTATGACTGCGAGCATGAGCACGATCATCTTTGATGCGGTGATCGATCTGGTCACTGGTGAAACGGCTGTGACCGATGAAGAAGGCGGCCTCAGCGGACCGGTCGGTATCGTCAATGCCATCGACGAATCGGTGGAACAGGGGATCTGGAGTGTCGTCAGTCTGATCGCTGTGCTCTCCGTGAACTTTGGTTTGCTGAACATGCTGCCAGTGCCTGCACTGGATGGCAGCCGCTTTCTCTTTCTGCTCATCGAAGCGGTGCGAGGCATTCCGATCAGCCCGGATAAAGAGACGCTGGTGAACGCGCTGGGGATGCTGGCGCTGATGGCCTTGATGATCTATGTGACTTATAATGACATTTTGAACCTTGTGAACTGATGAGGTGATAGGATGAGACGAGAAACCATTTCTTTTAAGATCCGTGAAGTCGGCATGGGCGCCGATTACCCAGTGACGGTACAGTCAATGACCAATACCGATTCCCATGATGTGGCGGCGACGCTGGCGCAGGTTGAGCAGCTGGCAGGACTGGGGGCCGCTATTGTGCGCGTGGCTGCTCCGGATATGGCAGCGGTGCCGGCGGTGGCAGAGATCGCGCGTCAAAGCAGCGTGCCGATCGTCGCCGATGTCCATTTTGATCATCGCATTGCCATCGCATGTCTGGAACAAGGCGTGGACGCTGTACGTATCAATCCTGGCAATATTGGCGGTCTGGACAAACTTGCTGCCGTCGTTGAAGCAGCAAAGAAGGCTGACGCCGCCATTCGTATTGGCGTCAACTCTGGCTCCGTAGAAAAAGAATTTCTTGAAAAATACGGCCACCCATGCGCCGAAGCCATGGTCGAGAGTCTGGAAAAGTATGTCGCTTTCTGTGAATCTCTTGGTTTTCGCAAGATTGTGCTTTCAGTAAAGAGTTCAGATGTGCCAGAGATGATCCGTGTCAATGAGATGGCCGCGGCGCGCTTTCCATATCCGCTGCATCTTGGCGTGACCGAAGCGGGTACCGTGCGCAGTGGTACGATCAAGTCATCGGTTGGCATCGGAGCACTTTTGGCTCAGGGCATCGGGGATACGATCCGTGTTTCGCTGACGGGTGATCCAGCCAATGAGATCCCTGTTGCCATTGGTATCCTCAAAGCCCTTGGTCTCAAGGAAGCAGGCGTTGACATCGTCAGCTGTCCGACCTGCGGCCGCACCCAGATCGATCTGGCGTCTCTCGCTGAAGCGGTCGAAGCGCTCTGTCAGACCATCGAACGGCCACTCAAGATCGCCGTCATGGGCTGCGTGGTCAACGGCCCTGGCGAAGCAAAAGAAGCCGACCTCGGCATCGCAGGCGGCAAAGGCGCTGGCATCATCTTCCGCAAGGGCGAGATCGTGCGCAAGTGTCACGAAGACGAACTCCTCGACGCTTTCAAAGAAGAGCTGGCGAAACTTTTGGCAGAAGCATAAAAAGATCGCGTGCAACAAGTTGAACTGCCCCCTGTCAAGTAGATAGGGTAAATAACAAAAATATCTTTTAGAACA
>CAUDRX010000214.1 GCA_958451915.1 uncultured Peptococcaceae bacterium | reverse complement strand
GGATGATCAGATTCATTTTCCATTGTGACGATATCGCCGTTGTAATATAAGGTTTGCATGGAAAATACCCCTTTCGAAAAGATATTGAAGAGTAAAGAGTGAATGGACTAGAAAAAATAAAGCGTTATTGGTCAAGCCGGCCGATTAACGGTGCGTATCCAATAAATATTCAAAAAATATCCCCGTAAAAATCATGATCAGGAGTTTCTACGGGGAAAATGCATTGAAGGGAGTGGATAATATCTGTTCAATGCAGGACATTGCGGGAAAAGATATAAATGTTACTGTAGTGATAGCGGATTTTTGTTAAACAATAGCGAATGTATTCTGCCAGAAGGATGGTTGAAAAACGACAGTGTTTTTAAGATAATCCATCTTAGACAATGACACCGGTCTTTTCTTCTTCACGGGCCTTCTTATAGTCTTTGAGGTAGAAGATGCCGGCTAATACCCAGAAGAGCGTAGAGACAAAGTAGATGCACTGTGCACCGACCATCATGTTCTGCAGGCCGAAAATGCCTGAGAAATAGCCGCCGACAGTTGGACCGACCGCGCCTGCCAACTGGATGAAGACCACATAGAAGCCGTAGGACATTGCTTTGTAGCGTTCCGGCACCAATTCCTGGTTAGCAGCATGGCCGCAGGAAACCGCAAGTTGAAGGATCCAGGAACAGATAACGATGATGAGGATATTGTGCGTCATATATGCAAAGATGCAGAGTGCACCCTTCAAGCTATAGATGATCGCTGGAAACCATACGCGGCTGCGGACGTCTTTTGGATACCATTTATCCATGATGATACCGCCGACAGGATATGCTGTTGCACCGATAAGACCGGTGATCCCAATGAGGCTGGCGGCAAAAGCGGCGCTCAGACCAGCTTCCCGCACATACCACATGACGTTCCACGTCTGGTGGAGCCCAGTTGCAAAGTTGAACATCGCAGCTGCCAGGCAGACCAGGACCAGTGTTTTGTTTGTCAATAAGACCTTAGCGGCATCTTTGACGGTGATCTTTGAAGCTGCTTTTGCAGTTTCTGCGACAGTATGCGCAGCTTTCTTCATCTTTTTTCCGTTGGTTTCAGGGATGAAAAGACTCAGAATACAGGTGACGAAACTAAGAACCGCACAGACACCGACGGCTGATCGCCAGCCCATCTGCGTTGCAAGAGCCCCGCAGACCAGGGAGCCGACGGCAGAGCCAACAGGCATTGCGGTGTTGAAGATGCCAAGGATACGGCCCCATTGTTCTTTAGGAAACCAGGAGGTTACCATGGAGGTTGCGGTTGGTGCGTAAGCAGCGTTACCAACGCCGACCCCGAGACGGCCAAGGAGCATGATAGGAAATGCAGAAGCAAAGGCGAATACTGCAGTGCTTGCACTCCATAAACCCGACATGACAGTGACCATTTTTTTCTTGGACCATTTATCTGCGATGAAGGAGATCGGTAGCGCGCAGATCCCCATTGCAAGCAGAACGACGCTTCCCATATAACCAACTTGTTGATCTGTGAGGTTTAAGTCGGCCTGGATCACCGGGAAGATCGCATTGATACCAACGCGGCACAAAAAGTCTGTCATGAATAACAGGTACAAGATCACAACCCAGAAATAGACTTTTTTGCCAACTTTTTTAGCAGTGGAGTCTTGAGACTGTGTGGACATGATGATTCTCATCCTCTCTTTTGGATTGTTTCGCAAGCGCTAAGCGACAGCGAGTAATGGAAACCATTACTTCAGCTTATGGACGATGATACATTAAAATTTCAGAAAATGATAATATATTGTTCCGTATGAATGATAGATGGAGACCTATTGAAATGGGATGGTCAAGAAGGTGAAGACATGGATTTGCTGAAGTTGAAATACTTTCATACAGTCGCGTTGCTCGGTAATATGACCAGGGCGGCTGAAGCCCTGCATATCTCTCAGCCGTCGCTGAGCATTATGATCAGAAAACTTGAAGAAGAGATCGGCGTGCCATTATTTGATCGCGTCGGACGTGGCATCGTTCTGAATTCATACGGCGCTGTTTTGCTGGAACATACGACTCGCATGATCAATGAACTGGATAAAGCCAATTATGAGATTGATGTGATGAAAAAAGGGCAGGAACGCGCGATCAACATCTGCGGAAACGTTGAGTCGCTGACAGCAGCGATGCTTGATCACTTCTTCAAAAAGACGTCCGATTACCGTGTGAGACAGAGGCTTTGCACAGTGCCGACGGCTGAAGCCTTGCTGTTAAAAAAAGACTATCAGTTTGCCATTACGATGCCAGCTCTGCACCACGAGCAGATAAAAACATCGATTATTTGTTCGGGGGGGGGTACTTGCTTGCTACATGTCATCGGATCACACGCTCGCAAATCGAACGAGCGTACAGATGGATCAGATCAAGCGAGAAAGATTTGTATCGGTGTTCAGAGAAGAGAGCGCTACAATTAATACGCGCAGCTTTTTTGAAACAACATTTGGCTTTATCCCCCATATAATTTACGAAGGAAGCAAACCAACGGTGCATTCTCTGCTCAGACAAAACAAAGGGATCTTTGTAAGTTTACGGTTCGAAGCAGCTTTACTGGAGGACCCACGGATAGTAATGGTGCCGATCGAGGATGAACAGTTTCAGACCACTGTTGGATTATCATGGTTAAAAAGCAATAACAAAAATGCACAATGCCAGTATTTTATCCAGTTTGCGAAAAAATACTTTGCAGAACAGAGTATTGAGATAATTGAAGATAAAATAAAAACAGAATAAAGAAAAAGAGCAAAAAAGTGTTAAAAAGACGCTTGCAATAGGTTAATAAAAGTGCTAGTATATACACATCGCCTGGCAAACCATGTGAACACAAGTGATAAAAAACTTGAAAAAAGTTGTTGACAGGGAGTGCTGAGGTGTGGTAATATAAATGAGCTGTCGCTGAGACAGCGCTGTTCTTTGAAAATTAAACAGCCAAGAGAATTGATCCAAAGCTTGAAAA
>CAUDRX010000213.1 GCA_958451915.1 uncultured Peptococcaceae bacterium | reverse complement strand
AACGAAGTTTATCGTTCAGCCATTTACTGCGTCACTTCATAGGCAGCCCGACCTGTTTCAAAAAGATTCCCGCCATATGCATCAATGGCCACGATCGCCGCCAGACCTTCCACCTCCAAACGTCGGATGGCTTCGGTGCCAAGATCATCATAAGCGACCACTTCCGCTTTTTTCACACTTTTGGAAATGGCGGCACCAGTGCCGCCGACAGCGACCATATAAACAGCGCCATTACGGATGATGGCATCGATCACCGCCTGGCTGCGAGGCCCCTTTCCGAGCATCCCCCTGAGACCGGCTTCGTCCATCAGGCGCGGCGCAAACGCATCCATGCGGCTGGAAGTCGTTGGTCCGACAGAGCCGATGGCCTGCCCCGGTTTCGCCGGTGTCGGCCCCGCATAGTAGATGAGCTGATCATGCCAATCAACCGGCAGGGTTTCACCACGGTCCAATGTTTCGATCATACGCTTGTGCGCTTTATCACGCGAAGTATAGATGACGCCAGAGAGCATCACGGTATCACCGGCACGCAGACTGGACAGTTCCTCGGCGATGAATGGCACAGTGATCTGTTTTTCCATCGTCAGGCCTCCTCTCCTTCTAAAACGATCCGCACGTGACGTGCGGCATGACAGTTAATGTTCACAGCCACCGGCAGCGAAGCAATATGGCATGGGAAGGTGTTCACATGCACGGCCAGTGCGGTGACACGGCCGCCCAATCCCTGCGGTCCGATACCGAGGCGGTTGATCCGCTCGAGGAGCTCATCTTCCAGCGCCGCGTAACGCGGATCGTCGTGATGCGAACCGATCGGACGCATAAGGGCTTCCTTGGCGATGGCTGTTGCTTTCTCCATAGTGCCGCCGATGCCAACACCGACGATGATCGGCGGGCATGGATTGCCGCCAGCCCGGGAAACAGCATCAACAACAAAATCAACAACCCCCTGCTTGCCAGCTGTCGGTTTGAGCATGCCAAGCGCGCCCATATTCTCGGCACCTCCGCCCTTTGGCATAAGGACGAGTTCACAGCCATCCCCTGGCACGATGTTAAAATGGATAACGGCCGGGGTATTGTCACCGGTATTGGTGCGATCGAAAACAGGCTCTGCAACGATGCTTTTGCGCAGGTACCCCTCTTCATAAGCAAGGCGCACCCCTTCGTTGATGGCTTCGGTGACATCTCCGCCAACCAGATGCAGGTCCTGCCCAAGGTTCATGTAGACGACCAGCGTACCTGTATCCTGACACATGGCCTGATGCTCACTGCGTGCCAGGGTGGCATTGGCGAGGATCTGATCCAGGCAATACTGCCCAAAAGGGGATTCTTCCCGGGCCCGACCGGCTGCAAGAGCGTCTTCCACATCCTGCGGCAGATCAGTATTGACCGTCACGCCCCAGTGCCGGATCGCCTCGGTGATCATTTTGACATCTAATATTTTCATACGATCGCTCCTTTAGAAAAAAGAGACTGCCGGGCAGTCTCTTTTCTGTCATTAACCTTCGAACGCTTTGGTCAGCGGTGGTACAACCTGTTTCTTTCTGGAGACCACACCAGCCAGCTCAGCCAGGCCGTCGTTAACGGTCACACCAAAAGCTGCTTCGACTTTGGCAGTATCTTCACCAACGATGAGTGCAGTGGAGTCGCTGTCAAGGATGTTGGTGATCAAGAGCAGGAAGAGGTCATAGCCTTCCCTGGCACTGTCGTCCAGCATGCGCGCGGTGAGCGCATCCTTGCGGGTGAGCACGTCAGCGACATCAACAGTATTGACCTGAGCGATGCGGACCGTTGCACTGCCCATTGGGAAGCTCTTGGCATCCATGGTCAGGAGTTCTTCGACACTCTTGCTGCCGAGGTTGGTACCAGCTTTGAGCAGATCGAGGCCATAGGTATTGTAATCCACGCCGGCTAGTGCAGCGAGCGCCACGATCGCAGCTTCGTCTTCTGCGGTGCAGGTCGGAGATTTCATCAGCAGCGTATCACTGATCACCGCAGAGAGCATGAGACCAGCCATATCCTTAGGGATCGCTACGCCCTGTTCATTGTACATCTTATAAAGGATGGTGCTTGTGCAGCCTACAGCTTCACCGCGGTAGTTGAGTGGTTCAGCGGTCTCGATGTTGGCGATGCGATGATGGTCGACAACGCTCCAGATGCGATAGTCACTGCGGTCAGGCAGGGACTGCTGTGCTTCATTATGGTCCACGAGAGCCAGCACGGTGTCACTGTCAGCAACATCAGCCGCCTTGGCGATGACCTGTGGAGCAGCAACGCCGAAGCTGTCAAGCGCAAACTGGGTCTCTTCGCCCGGTGTGCCCAACGCATAGGCCGTGGCTTCATGACCGGTCTGGTTCAGCAGATAGGCATAACTGATGGCACTGCAGATGGTATCGGTGTCTGGATTCGCATGCCCAAAAACGATAACTTTACTCATTTTCTGTTTCCTCTTTCCTCTGAGAGATTTATGACAAGCGGCAAGACGCCGCCTCATGGCTTTATCAGCAATAATATAGTAGCAAATTTTACAGGCGTTGCCTAGGTCTATTTCGTCTCTTCCGTGACATGAGCCGCTTCACGAAGGAACCGCTGCTTATTATAGATGCCACGGTGCCCGCTGACCACAAAGGCTGTGATGGCAACAACGGCAAAGAACGGCATGCCCTGTGCACCGAATACTTCAACGCCGATAAAAAGGGGCGCAAACATCGTCTTCGTCGCTGCACCAAAAACCGCCACACACCCCATCGCTGCAAAAAGCGCCACCGGCAGGCCCAGCGTCAGCGCCAGAAACGATCCGAGTGTGGCGCCGATGACAAAGAGCGGCGTCAGTTCCCCGCCCTGAAAACCTGCCGCCAGCGTCATAGCCGTCAATACAAGTTTGAAGAGCCAATCCAGCGCATAGACATCGCCACCTGTGAAAGCGTTCATAAAAAGTGCATCGCTGAGCCCGGAATAGCGGCCGTCCAGAAGCAGGAAGACCACAGCCAGAAGGCTGCCGATGATGAAGATACGCAGCCGCGGATC
>CAUDRX010000212.1 GCA_958451915.1 uncultured Peptococcaceae bacterium | reverse complement strand
ACAAAGAATATGCAGCGATATTAAAAAAGGCCGTCGAAGAACAACAGTATAAATTGCTTAATAAGCGCTATCTGGCGCTGTTAAATAAAATTGGATCATTAGAGAAGGGTGGACAATCCAATAATATGGAGCAAGCTTTGATAGAATTGGAAACGATACGTCAACAAAAAGCGCAGTTTGAAGACAAAATGAGAGGAGATAAGCAATAATGGCAGAAAAAGCGAAGAATAATCCGAGAAGAGACAACGCAAAGCAAGCCATTGTGCAATTATTGGCTCTTGGTCAGAAAAAAGGCGAGCTAACATATGAGGAGATCGGTGATGCGCTTGGTAAGATGGATCTCTCGCCGGATGAGATGGAGATCCTTTTTGAACAGCTTAACCAGCTTGGCCTGACACTTAAAGATGATTCCAGTGATGCCGATGATGAAGACATCGAGCCAACTGAAGACGATTTTAAAAACGCGGAAGAGGAAGAAGAGATCGAACTGGATCTTTCTATTCCGGATGATGTTGGGATTGATGACCCGGTCCGTATGTACCTGAAAGAGATTGGGCGCGTACCCCTTTTGAAAGCTGATGAGGAAGTCGAACTGGCCAAGCGTATGCAGGAAGGCGATGAAGAAGCCAAGAACCAGCTGGCAGAAGCGAATCTCCGTCTTGTTGTCAGTATTGCGAAACGCTATGTGGGCAGAGGGATGCTGTTTCTGGATCTGATCCAGGAAGGGAATCTCGGCTTGTTAAAAGCTGTGGAAAAATTTGACTATCAAAAAGGCTTCAAATTTAGTACCTATGCGACATGGTGGATCCGTCAGGCGATCACCAGAGCCATTGCCGATCAGGCGCGGACCATTCGCATTCCTGTGCATATGGTCGAGACCATCAATAAATTGGTGCGTGTCTCGCGTCAGTTGCTGCAGGAATTAGGGACCGATCCAACGCCGGAGCAGATCGGTGCAGTGATGGATCTGGCGCCGGATCGTGTGCGAGAGATCCAAAAAGTTGCTCAAGAACCTGTTTCTTTAGAGACACCGATCGGTGAAGAAGAAGACAGTCATCTTGGAGACTTTATCGAAGATGAGGACGCGCCGGCACCAGACGAGGCTGCAAGCTATATCTTATTGAAAGAACAGCTTGAAGAGGTGCTTGAAACGTTGACCCCACGTGAAGCTAAAGTCTTGCGCCTGCGTTTCGGATTGGATGACGGACGATCCAGAACACTGGAAGAAGTTGGGCAGGAGTTTGGCGTGACCCGTGAACGCATTCGTCAGATCGAAGCAAAAGCATTGCGTAAATTGAGACATCCGAGCCGTAGCCGTAAGCTGAAAGATTATCTTGACTAGTATATCGTATTGCGCTATACTATATTGGATGCCATGGCATCATGGGCCTATAGCTCAGTGGCAGAGCATCCGGCTCATAACCGGACGGTCCTTGGTTCGATGCCAAGTGGGCCCACGAAGGTGTTTCAGCTTATGCTGAAACACCTTTTTATTTTAGAAAGGAACGATCATGGATTACCTTCCCTCTAACGAAGCAACAATAGCCCTTGGTGAAATGGTTGGGAAGAACCTGCGTCCCGGAGATATCCTTTTATTAGAAGGCGATCTTGGCGCAGGAAAGACCACTTTTGCTCAAGGGGTGGCGAAGGGTTTGGGCGTTAATGAATTTGTCAACAGTCCGACGTTCGTCATCATTAATGAGTATTTTTCTGGAAGATTGCCGCTCTATCATATGGACCTTTATCGGGTTGAAGACGAATCGCAGCTTTATGATCTGGGGATAGAAGAGTATTTCTTTGGCAATGGCGTCTGTCTTGTTGAATGGCCGGCGATCGCGCTGCCTCTGATGCCGGAAGAAGTGGCATGGATTCGATTGGAACAGAGTGGGGACGGCCGAGTGGTGACACTTGAGACTCACGGCGATTATTCTAATTTAAAGGAAGCTTTCAATGAATATTTTAGCGTTTGACACCGCCAGTACATCAGGCGCGGTGGCATTGATCAAAGATGACGTGCTCATCGCACACACACAGTTGAATATCGGACTGACACATTCCGAATTGCTCCTGCCTTCGATCGATCATCTGATGACGATCACTGGTATGGAGATGTCTGCAGTTGATGCTGTCGCGATCACGAGTGGTCCTGGCTCTTTTACCGGACTTCGTATTGGCTTTTCAACAGCAAAGGGTATGGCGCTGGGATTGGGCAAACCATTGATCCCAATCCCAACCCTGGATGTACTCGCTCAAAACGGTGCCGGGTTTGATGGGTTGATTGTCCCGATCATGAATGCAAGACGCCAGCAGGTCTATACAGCTGTTTATCGTTCAGATGGTCATCATATCTCGCGTGTCAGTGATCATCAGGCCATTGCTTTGGCGGATCTTTTGTCAGAGCTTCAGCAAATGCCTGAGCAATTAACGGTCTATATGACCGGCGATGGGATAGAGGCTTTTGCTGAAGAGGTGGTCGATGCACTGGGAGAGCGCGTGGTTCTGGCAAAAGGATGCCGGCGATATGTGTGTGCTGACGCGCTGGCATTGCTGGCAAAAGACCGTGCGGATGACTGGAAAGATTTACAGGGGATGCGGGCAGAGCCCCTTTACCTGCGAGAATCGGAAGCTGTGGTCAAATGGCGTGAGGCACATCCAGGTGAAACGCTTGAAGATTGAAGAAGTGGTGTCTGGGGATCAGATCTCGGCACTCGCTGTATTGGAAAATGTTTGTTTTAAGGATGAGGCATGGTCGGAGGAAAGCCTGACAGCTTTCTTAGCGGCACCGATCAGACATGCGGCTTTGGTGTTCAATGATCAGGGCCTGGTCGCTTATGTGATCTATAATAGTTTTGACGGTGAAGCAGAGATCGAACGCATTGGGGTATCACCTGTGCATCAGAACGTCCATCTTGGCCGTACGGCGTTGAGCCAGCTTTTGACAGAACAGGGCATCAAACGCTGCACGCTGGAAGTAAGTACAAGTAATATTGCAGCATGTCGGGCGTATCAGGCAAGTGGATTTCAAACGATCGGCAGACGCCATGCCTATTATCACGATGGCTCT
>CAUDRX010000211.1 GCA_958451915.1 uncultured Peptococcaceae bacterium | reverse complement strand
GAATCGATCTCCGTTTTTGAGCTGGACCAATATCCATACATCTCCCGAGAAAAAGGGTCCGGGACCCGCGCAGAGATCGAACAGCACCTGAAAGCAGCCGGCTTTTCACCTAATAACCTCAATGTGATGATGAAGCTTGGCAGCACTTATGCCATCAAGAGTGCAGTGCGAAATGGTTACGGTTTCACCATCGTTTCCCGCTGGGCCATCAAAGATGACCTCAAAATGGGGAATCTTGCCATGGTCAAGCTTAAGGAAGACGAATTTAAACGTCGCTTCCGCATCGTTTATCACAAAAAGAAATTCAAGACGCAGGCAGCGGAAGAATTCCTTAAGTTTATCGAAAATGAAACATTTCAGTAATGACAAAACGCGGTCTATGGTGCCAGGTGGCATTATAGACCGCGTTTTGTCATGTACATCGATAGATGATCTTCATTGTTGAGTGGTTGTAGATACCGGCCTAAGTGTTTGTTTTACAGGCAGGATGATGGTAAAGGTGGTCCGCTGATCCTGGCTTTCAGCACGGATCGTGCCCTTGTGGCGTTCCACAATCTCACGTGCGATGGCCAGACCGAGACCGGCACCGCCAGTCCTGGTTGAACGGGATTCGTCGAGACGGAAAAATTTTTCGAATAGCATATCCAGCTTGTTAGCTGGGATCGTTGGGCCAATGCTGGTGAAACGCAAGGTCACCTGATCGCTGCTTTGGTGTGCGGAAACACGAATCTCTGTATCAGGATCGCTGTAAGTGATAGCGTTCTTCAGGATATTGTTGAAGACCCGTGCAAGTTTGTTGGCGTCGCCATCGATCGTCATCTCGTCATCGCTCTCAAGGGTGATATAGTTACCATGCTGCCGTGCCAGCGGATAGAATTCATCCGTCATTTGTATGAGCATATAAGTAAGGTCTATCGGTGCGATGTCGAAACGGATCTGCTGGAGATTATAGCGGGTGATGTCGAAGAATTCATTGATCAGATATTCAAGGCGCTTAGCTTTTTCGAAAGCGATATTTGTGTAGCGGGCACGCTGTTCAAGGGGCATATCCGGCGCTTCAGAAAGCAGGCTCAGATAGCCGATGACAGAGGTCAGCGGCGTTTTGAGATCATGTGCCAGATAGGTGATAAGGTCATTACGACGCGCGGATTCTTCCTTGAGAAGGCGTTCGTGGTGCTGCATTTTCGCTTTTGCCTGGCTCATTTGTATAGCGATGGATCGGTATTCTTTAGGAAAAATATTTGCGGTCTCCTGATCTGAAAACAGGTACTCCTGGATCGTATCGCCAAGGGCATCCATGCGGTCTGTCAGGTCGGCCTTAGCATAATAGCGTGTCATGACAATGACCATCAGGCTTGCAAAAAAGACTACGATAATGAGTAAAGTCACGCAGAGCAGCTTGATTTTGTCCCAATCCGGCCGCCAGATATAGACCATCTCTCCGCTGCTCGTTTGAGTGTAGCTGTGCATAGACATCAGATGATCCTCAAACCAGCTTGTGAGTATTCCGCCCATCCCCTTGTCGATAAAAAAGAGGAGCCCGAGAGAGAGGAGCAGGCCGATAAACACCGTCAGGGAATAGCGGCGGATGAGTCTTGAGCGGTTATTCAATTTTATATCCACACCCCCAAACAGTCTTGATGTACTTAGGGTCTTCAAAGGAATCACCGAGTTTTTCTCTCAAGTGCCGGATATGGACAGAGATGGTGTTGTTCTTTTTATCATAATAGTCTTCATTCC
The DNA here is from genome assembly GCA_958451915.1 of uncultured Peptococcaceae bacterium. Lineage (GTDB taxonomy): Bacteria > Bacillota > Peptococcia > Peptococcales > Peptococcaceae > UMGS1590. The sequence continues at coordinate 1,365 of CAUDRX010000211.1, read as the reverse complement.
AGATCTCCCGAAAAAGATCCTCAGCACTGACCACGCGACCTTTCTTTTGAAAAAGGATGCGCAGGATCGAAAATTCTGTTGGTGTCAGTGACAACGGTTGATCATTGAGAAAACATTCATGCGTTTCGATGTTGATCGACAATGCGCCATGTGTCAGATAGATTTCTGGTTCGATGGCGGCATAAGCGTTGTTATATTTCTTGTAGCGGCGAAGCTGCGCTTTCACGCGAGCGACCAATTCAAGAGGCAGAAAGGGCTTGGTCACATAATCATCTGCTCCAAGTGTGAGCCCGTTGATCTTGTCGACGGCTTCTCCTTTGGCAGTGAGCATGATGATCGGATATGCATCACGTTCACGGATCTTACGGCAAAGCGTAAGCCCGTTCACATCTGGCATCATGATATCAAGGATCGCCAGATCAAACGTCGTATGAGTGATCAGATCAAAGGCCTCTTTACCGCTGTAACAAGTCGTGACGTCAAAGTTTTCATTTTCAAGGTAAAACCGCACCAGATCAGCGATCTCCTTTTCGTCATCAACCACTAAAATCTTCTCAGCCATTTTTCATCACCTTTATTCTCAGAATTCTCCCCTATATTATAATATATTACGCGACAGAGCGTTACCATTGATAAAAAATCGATGAAAGGATTCTTAACCTTTTCTTAAGTCTCAAAGAGAAGGGGGGATTCTTAATTGTTCTTTAATGATGAAGGGCATCGATTGCATTTCTGGAGAAAGCGTGGTATCGTCAAAGCAACGAAAACATTTTTTAGCCTGGATTTAGACGACCATGGAATGATGAAAGAGAGGGGCAGAGATGGGCAAAAAGATCACCAGTTTACTATGTATACTCTTTTTGTTGTTGCCACATGCAGCATGGGCACAAGATAAGGCTTTTATGAGCAGCCAATACAAAGAGCATTATTTTCGCAGCGTGGCACAGTCAATTCCTGATCGCCGTACGCCGGATGGTTCTTTTTTTGTTTTTGGCGATGAGCCAACATCATTGAACTTCGCCCGGGATAAGATCGTCATCACCGTAGAGAAGCCATTCTGGCAGAATCTCTATTACCTCGTCTTTCATCAGAAAGACTATAAAGAGATCCAATCATTGATCGAAGAGTACAACCGCTTCTATTTTGCAGCCACCGCATCGGGCACGATGACCTTGTTCCCGCAAGAGCATTTCGTCAGTAAGGGGATATTTGAAGAGGCAAACGCTCATACATTTTATACGATGTTTGATGTACCGGATGCAGGGCTCGGTTGCGAAGAGGGCATGTTCCAGTATAGGATCAATGATGTGACGATCGAAGGTGATGATGCCAGAGTGGTCATCGAGCGTTCAGCCGAGGTGTTTG
>CAUDRX010000210.1 GCA_958451915.1 uncultured Peptococcaceae bacterium | reverse complement strand
TTCTAAAAGATATTTTTGTTATTTACCCTATCTACTTGACAGGGGGCAGTTCATTGCGACAGCCCCTTTGCGTGTTTTTCATAAAAAGATCCCCAGCTTTGGAAAAATTCCAGGCTGGGGATCTGTCGTCAATGGGTGCGGCCGTCGGTGTGAAAGCACCTTCGATCGATCGCTGAATCATTGATCGTCAGCTGTTACGGTAAAGATCTCTTCGATCGTTGCGTCGAAGACCTCAGCGATGCGCCAGGCGAGGACAAGAGAAGGATTGTAGCGGCCTTTTTCGAGATTACCGATGGTCTCACGGCGCACGTCGACACGTTTGGCCAATTCAGCCTGGCTCATGTTGAAGCGCGCACGGAACTCTTTGATGCGGTTGTGGATCATTCCTCACGTACTCCTTTTAACTCGCGCCATTCAAAGATGGTGAGTGAAGCGGCAAAAATACAATAAGCAAGGAGAAAACTGATCCTGGTGACAGCATCGATGAGGTTAGCGGAAGGTCCGCTGGCAAGTGTGAATATGAGAAAGAGGAGCGAGAAAACGATCATTTCAGCGAAAAAAGCATACATTGCAGCTCTTTTGACATGGTCGAGAAAGCATTCATCGGCTTTAAGACCAAAATATGGAAGGAAGATTAGGAAAATGAGAAAATGGAGGTAACTGCGGTCGTTGGTCGAAAAATAGAGCACCGCCGGCAGAGCCATCAAAGAGAGAAGGCCAACGGGGTTGATTGGTAATGATTTCATGATAGGATCCTCCTTTGCGTGTGGTATATTTCACTCTTTATGTGATAAATATACTACATATTCAGAACGGCGTCAAGGCGTCACTGGGCAGACACTTGCCAGAAGAACGGCAACATGCTAGGCATGTCCCTTCCTCTGGAAGAAGGATTGGCGGGTGCGACAAAACATCTGCTATAATAAAAGAAAGTGTAACGTTGTAAAAATATCGTGGCATCGTTTTATTGTTGGGAGGGACAGGTCATGCAGATCCATCATCCAGATCACGTGTCTGGCAGCCAGGCGGCTTTTGCGTGCTTTTCATAAAAAGATCCCCAGCTTTGGAAAACGTTCCAAGGCTGGGGATATGCCGTTAATGGACGCGGCCGTCGGTGAGCTTGTGGGCAGCGTAGGTGAGCACGCCAACGATGAGGACGACGGGCAGGGTGGTGCCGGTCGGGATGTCGATGGAGAGCATCATGCGGTAGAGCACGAAGCCGATCGCATAGACGATGAAGTTGAGGACGCTCACGCTGTGGCGTACGTCTTTGTGGCCGAGGATGTAATACTCGGTGAAGAGGACGCCGACCATCGGCGTGAAGAAACTGCCGATGAGATAGAGGAAGTCCTGATAGGACGAGGTTGGGTCGTAGATCGCGATGGCAAAACCGATGATGCAGACGATGATGGCAACGGTGCGTTCGCTCGGTGTCTTCGACAGGGTGGTGTAACTGATGGCGGCAGAACGGGCGTCGAGGAAGCTGGAAGTGATCGTCGAAAAGATGATGATCACCAGCCCCACCGCCCCCATGCCCATGGCACGCATGAGCAGCGAGATGTCGGCATAACCGGTGAGCAGGGCACAGCCGAGACCGATGATGAACATCCAGCAGCTGCCGAGGATGTAGGCCGCGTTTGAGACGGTGTTGGCCAGCACAGGGCGCTGGGCGCGGGATGTGTAGTCGCTGATCACCGGCAGCCAGGAGAGCGGCATGGCAACGGCCAGCTCCAGCGCGGCGCCAAAACTGATCGGTTCAAAGGTGCCGTCGGTGGCGCTTGCGCCGGTGAAGACCTTCACGGTGAGGAAGAGACAGAGGACAGCCAGCGCGATGACAACAAGGTTGTTGACGCGGCCAAAGGTCTTTGGTCCGAAGAGCATCCAGATGAGGATGAGCGCTGCGATGATGAAGGCGCCGAGGACGGTTGAGCCCTGATCGTTGCCCATAAGCACGTTCATGGCGCTGGCGCCGGTGGCGATCATGACAGCGGTCCAGCCGACGAGCTGGAGCACGTTGAGCACTGAGAAGAAGAGCCCGCCCTTTTCGCCGAAGGCGATCTTCAGCGTGTTCATGGCGTTCTTGCTGGTCTGAGCACCGATACGGCCGGCCAGAAAGAGCATCGCACAGCCGATAAGGTGGCCGAGGACGATGGCAGCAAGGCCTTTGCCCCAGCCCAGCGGTGCAAAATAGGTGCCGGTCATGATCTCGGTGATGGCGATGGCGGCGCCGAGCCAGAGCCAGCCATTGGTGGCAACAGTGGTACGTTCGTTCTCGCTCAAGCGTCTGCGCCTTCTTTCATTTCGATCTTTCGGTAGGCCCAGTGGTTCGTTGGACCGTGACCGTGGCCGACGAGGATACCGTCAGTAATGGCGGCAGCGATAAAGGCCTTGGCGGTGGTGACTGCTTCCTTTACGCTTCTGCCTTTGGCGAGTTCAGCGGTGATGCAAGCGGAATAGGTGCAGCCAGTGCCATGGGTGCGCTCGGTGTCGATGCGTTCAGCATTGAGACGGACGACTTCGCCGTCCTCGGTGAGGAGGATGTCTTCAGCGTCTGCGGTCTCAAGACGGTGCCCGCCTTTGATGACGACGTTCTTTGCCCCCATTGCCTGGATCTTTCTGGCAGCGGTCAGAAGGTCGTCGGCGCTGGCAATGGTCATGCCGCAGATGACTTCTGCTTCTGGCAGGTTAGGCGTGAGCACGGTGGCAAGCGGCAGGATCTCGCGTACGAGGGTGGCAGCGGCTTCGTTTTCCATGAGGGCAGCGCCGCCTTTGGCGATCATCACAGGATCGACGACGACCGGGATCTGTGGATGTTTGCGGAGCTCAGCGGCGACAGCGCACATGATCTCTGCATCGGGCAGCATGCCGGTCTTGAGCGCGCCGATCTCAAAGTCGCTGAAGACAGACTGCATCTGTTCGCAGACGAAATCGACAGGCACCTTGTGGATGCCCTGAACGCCGAGGGTGTTCTGTGCAGTGACGGCGACAATAACGGAAGTGCCGAAGACACGGCGTTCCTGAAAGGTCTTGAGGTCGGCCTGGATGCCGGCGCCGCCGCCGCTGTCACTGCCGGCGATGGTGAGTGCTTGAGGGACAGGTTTTGCTTGATAGGTCATGATGAATGCTCCTTTTTTTACAGTATCATTTCAT
>CAUDRX010000209.1 GCA_958451915.1 uncultured Peptococcaceae bacterium | reverse complement strand
TTTTTCACAAAAATACTGTCTAACTTTTTGGGGGCACTTCACCTGCAGCGTGTGGTTTTTTTATGCGACAGTGACAGCGCCGCACTGGATTGCTGGTATTTTCTTAAATCTTCTGAAAACAGACGAAGATTCCGCTCTGCTATGGTATAATAAGGGCAGGAAGCAGGATGCATGATGTATCCAGAAAAGGAGGAGACGAACATGAAAAGAACGATGATAAAGATCACCAGCGGTGTGACACTGATGCTACTGCTGAGTCTTTCTGCGATGCCGGCGATGGCGACGATTTTTCCGGCACCGGATGTGGGTTCGACGGACGTGAAGTTGGTGGTCAATGGTGAGGCTGTAGGAACGACGGCTGACAGCGGTGCGCCGTTCATCACCACAGATGGCAGAACAATGATCCCGCTGCGGCTGCTGAACACGGTCCTTGGCTACACGACAGAATGGACATCTGATGGGGCTGTCACCGTCAGCGGCGCGAATGGTGCTGTGGATGTGACGATGCAGATCGGTGCGAACAATTATATCGCCAACGGTCAGGCCGGTGTTTTTGTGACAGCACCTGTGGTCATGGATGGTCGGACCTATCTGCCAGCCCGCGATCTGATGGAACTGTACGGGACCGTAGAATGGGATGGCAGAACACGCACTGTCAGCGTGACGATGGGCACGCCGCCGGTCGTTGATCGCGGCGATTGGACGTTCCGGCTCAATATCGAAGATTCGATGACCCAGCCAGATCCGCTCCTGGTCAATGCGACCAATGCGGCGACTGGCGCGACTGCGACCTATACCGTGCCGGAAGGGATCGTCAATATCGGTGATGCGGTCCATCTTTACATCGATGGTGTCAAAGTCATCGATGGCCAGACCTATCTTGGCATCGGCTTCGGTGGTGTGATGGGTGACTTCACTCTCGATCTCTTTGCGGTGCCGGCGTCCGGCGAAGGGATGCTGACGTACGTCGGGACCATCCCTTATCATTCTGATTACACCATCGTTAACGATTATCTCTATTACACCGATGGGCGCGACCGTGGCCCATGGTCTGTGGAGCCGCACGCGCTCTATCTGGCGGCTGTCGGCGATAGTGAGAACGTCGTCGAGCTGTACGTGGGCGAGGTCGCCATCAATCGCTGTGTCCTCAGCGTGGAAAATGACCGTCTCATCGCCACAGCGTTGGACGGCACGGCCTATGATGTAGCGAATGTGCCGTCCCAACCGGGCGCCATCAACCCAGCCCACATGCAGATGGTGTTGGATGCTGACAAGACCCTGGAAGGGTTCCTGGAAAATGATGACACCCTGACGTACGAAGAGATCCGCGTCTTACCAGGCGCTGTGACCAGCCCTGAATTCGACGATTAAGATTGAAAATAGAAGGAGAGATCGTCATGGCCATGATCATAGGCGCAGAGTTGTCCTTTGTTGCCGGCATTGGCGGCATGATCCTGCAGCTTGCACTGCTCTTCATCGTTTTCAGCTTGCCTGGACGGTTTAAAGAGCAGCGTGAATACATGGACAAACGTCTGGATGCGATCGAGATCAAGCTCGATTTGCTCCTGGCGGAAGAGAAAAGTGTGGACGGATCTGCTGGCCGGAAAATAACATCTGAGACAATGCAGACCAATGACTGACAGAGAACGCGGCGGTATGATCCGCTGAGTTTTTTTGGATGTCTTTTGCATGGACAAGTGTGTGAAATGTCGGTAGTATGATGGTAGAACACGGAATATCTGAGAGGAGGCACAGCAATGCGGCATGCACATACGGGTCAGTTTTTGGGCTTGCTCAACGAAGAGGGCGTCCGTGACCAGGTTCCGCCATTCTGGGCGCTGGTGACGGGATCGCCCTGGTTGCTGCTGGCGCTGCTCCTTGTGGGGATGGCGCTGGCGCGTGTACTGGCGCCACGGCTGAAGCCCGTGCATCCACGGCTCGCGCAAGCGACGCGGGTCGTTGGCTGCGCGCTGGTGACTTTAGCGGGGATACTTCTGCTCGCGGTGATGCTGACAGCGTTGACTTAAGCGCAAGTGCGCTTTTTAGGATAAGAGAGACGGTCTTGGGGATACCGGACCTTTGGCATTGATGGAGGTATGAGATGCAGTTCTATGAAGTGACGAGAGATAAAAAACGCTTTCTCGATCTGCTTCTCCTGGCCGATGAGCAGGAGGAGATGATCGATTGCTATCTGGATCGGGGAAAGCTTTTTGTGCTCGAAGAGGATGGCATTGTCCAGACTGTTTGTGTGCTCACCGATGAGGGTGCAGGCACAGCGGAGATCAAGAACCTGGCAACGCGTCCGGAAGCGCAGCGGCAGGGTTACGGACGCGCCATGGTACAGGAGATGGTGCGGCGTTTGCAGGGGCATTATATCCGACTGCGCGTGGGCCCTGGTGAGAGTCCGTTAACGCTGCCGTTCTATAAGGCGTGTGGTTTTGAACGGGTGGACGTGATCAGGGATTTCTTTACAGATCATTACGACCACCCGATCGTCGAAGCAGGGGTGATCCTGCAGGATATGGTGATCCTGGAAATGGTGCTTGCATGAAAAGCTGCATAAGAAAAAGGCGTACGTCTCAGAAAATCTGAGGCGTACGCCTTTGATGCACAAAAAAATATACCGTACATCCATCTCCGAAATGATCTCCCAGGCGGTAACGGACCAGCCAGCTCGAACCAGGCACCCCCGTGGCACATGCGCGGGTCTACTTAGTGCTGCTTCCTTCCGGACCTGACACGGTTCATAGGTGCACATTGCACAGGACCCAGCTGTCAACACCACTTAATCCGGCCAGACCCTAAAATCACACCCCTCGGATGGACATCGATCCTGCTGTAGCGGCTTGCAGGTTACAGGGCACCGCTAACTCCCCATCTAGTACGGCCTATCTATTATACAACGCCGGAGGAGAAAAGACAAGTTATTGTTTACAAATAAAAAAAGCTCCGGATCATATCCGAAGCGTTATAGCCCGTACGGGATTCGAACCCGTGAATACTAGCATGAGGGGCTAGGGAGTTCAACCACTTCTCAAACGGGCCATGGTGCGGCACTTGCCACACGCATTATATTACAACTTTGCAGACGAACTGTCAAGGGTGTGTTTGTCAGAATTCGCGCCGCAGGTGTAGGATTACAATACATGTGTTACAACGAAATAAAATAGAAATGCGGAAACCC
>CAUDRX010000208.1 GCA_958451915.1 uncultured Peptococcaceae bacterium | reverse complement strand
ATCTCCTGTCAGGGTCACAAGTACATCGCCGCCCTCGCTATGCAGTAGATCCTTATCCAACTCTATTCCCCGCAATACGATATCTGTTCCCGCAGCGGCTACAGAAAGCGTTTCTGTCGGCGATTCCAGATAGCTGCTGCCATCGTAAGAGACTTTGACAACGTAACTTGAAACCTCTTTTGTCTCGTTCTTCGGTACAGTCAGCACCGCGCTGCATATTTCCTCATTCATGGCAGAAATCGCTGTACTAACATTTTCTCCTGTGGAATCAAACAAGCCGACGACAATTCCCTCGGAGAGACGTTCACCGCTAAGCGTAACGATGACATCACCGCCGGGCGAAGCAAACTCTTTCTGGCTCAATGAAAGCCCTGTTACCTGCGGTCCAACAACGATTTCTACGCTGTCACTGATCGAACCCGCAGACGCAGTCAGTTTGAATCTCCCGTTCTTAGATCCGGTATTCACAAGATCGTTCAATACTTCAGCATCAGTATTCTCGTCATTTTCAAGGCTCCAATAGATCTTGGATGCTTCACCGGTCATCTCATTGCCACGTTGGTCATATTTAGACACGATCAATGTACGAAGATCAAGTATTTCATTCCAACCAAGGGCTTGCGGTGCACCAGTGCATCAGTGATCTTGATCGAGGTCAGGCGCGGCGCACCTGCGACCTGGATCGTGACCGGTTCGCTCTCGAGCGTGCCAATGAACGCAGTGACGTTAGCGGTGCCTTCGATTTTCGAAGCAACAAACGCCTCATTATCGCTGATCGTCAGGACATCCGTATTATCGCTCTTCCAAATGATCTCTGCATCCATCTCATCACCATATTGGTCGAGGCAAATGCAAGATAAATAGTTGGCGATCTCTCTCGTCGTATTCGGCGTCAATGAGATCACGCTCTCGCTCTGAAGAGTGGTAACTTTTAGCTCAGTAGGTACTGATTGTTGGCGAACAACCAGCTCTGCGTTCCAGCTCACATCATTGAGCACACCTTTGAGAACTATAATGCCTTCGCGCCCCTCCAGTGCAGTGACCTTCAAAGTTGTCCCATCAACGGTCGCTGTGATCCCTTTGCTTTGCTCTTGCTATACTTCCCAGGAGATCGCATTCAGTTCATCTTTGCTGAGAGTGTAAGGGTGCCCGCCAAGGTCTGTCGCATGAAGCGGAATAGTTGTGAGATCATAGGCAGTATCAACGCGTACTAGCTCAGCGCCTTCTGCCTGTGAAATCATATTGATTGTCGATCGCTCTGCGATAGTGATCGCGATTTCTGCAGATACATCACCAATCGATGCAATTAAGGTTCCTTTTCCTTGTTTGGATGCTTTCAGCACTCCGTCTATGAGCGCTGCACCGTCCCCTTTATAAGACCAGGTAACCGTGTCATCGCCACGATATTCATACCCATCCTCATCAGTGACCATTGTCGTGATCAAGCGGAGATCAAGTGTATTTCTCGCTTCATCATTATAATAAAGCGTGTAAGAATCACACGGCTGCTCGTTCAGCGTCAATACGATCTTTGCTGGTTTTTGGTCAGAGATCGTAATCGACCATGGCATAGTGTACCCACTTTCCGGCAGTTCATAGTTTGCAGCATCAACACCCGTCAGGCCAGTAACCTTCAAAGTATACTCTCCGACTTCAGAACCTTTATTTGAACCAACTTCAACTGTCACTGCTACATCATCGCTAGGTACAGCATTGGAGATGTATGGACTTTTGACTGTAAGCTCACGATCTTCAAATTCCAGGGTCGTTTCCGCCGGATCGACCAGTGTCACAATGCGAGGAGTGATCCGGAAATTATCATTAACCATCGTTTCATCAGTAAAAGTCGCACGTGCTGTATAATTGCCAACATCCGTCGGCACAGCTTCACTGAACTGTGTACTGCCTTGAGCAGCATATTCGATCCTGATGACATTATCCGATGTAACTGGCGTCAAACCATCACCATATTCGTAAACATTTTCCATGTCAAAAGAACCAGCCACACCAGTGTGAGTGGTCGAAAAGATTGGCCAGCCATTGTTGATGCCAGCGTTAGAATTTGTCTGCAAAACCGCATCAATGGTGTTGGATACATTGCTATTGACTTCATCAATCTCATCGTTCGATTGATAAAGGTCGTGTTTTTGGAATTCATTATCAATAAATTCCTGGTAAGTTCCTGAGAAAGGATCTCCCGTATGCTCAGGGAAATTTACGCTCATATCGTCATAATAGTATGGAGATACACGTCCATTCCCAGACGAAATATTTGCACCTACCAACACACCATCAATAAGACAGCCGCTGCCTTGGGCAAAATAGATCTGAAGATCAAGATTTGGGATCGAACGCCAGATGGTTGGAAGATAAATGCCAGAAACACCAGATGCGCGGCCACTTGCATCAGAACCACCTGTCACAGAACCTGTAACAGACCCACCTTTTATGTCCGCAAAGGCAGAAAATCCTATCAGACCGCCAGCAATGCCGTCTTTTGCAGAAGCTCTCACATCACTGTCCGAAACGGAGGCATAGATTGGCACATAAGCTGCATTGGCAGGATCTTCTTCTGAGACATTCTGAAGATCGACCGGATCAAATGCCGTATTACCATTATTCTCAACGATCGACCAGGCGCCTACAACAAGGCCAGCGATCCCGCCAGTATTGGTCCCAGCAGTGATATCGCCACTGCTATAGCAATTATAGATCCCAGTGGTGGTATCTGTACGAGTCCATTTTCCGTCATTCATCTCTGCATTGACATCCTGGCGGCCAACGATACCTCCTGTCCCAGTTTGATACATAACGGCATGTTCCTGGTCATTATCACCATAGAGGGCCCTGATTCCCTCTTGAGGCAGGGTAGCTGAACCATTCACGCTGCTCGTAATATCTTTAGCATCACTGGTGTAACTATTTGTAATCGAACCATAGAAGGTTACACCATCGATACGGCCATTTGACTCATTGACAGCCCCTCCGAGATACTGCCTGTTGCCAACGATGTTCACATTGATGTCAACATCTTCAATGACAGCAGTAGCAGGTAATTCACTGACCACTGCTGCATCGTCCATGTTGCAGCTGCTGTAAAGGGAAATATTGCTTACAGATGACTGTGCATTCATCTCCTGCATCAAACGTGCCCCCATAAGATCCATACAATGGCCTTTTCCATCAACAACCAGGCCATCGTTACTAACAAGATCATAACGAAGCTTCGTCTTCTGACAGATCTGTCCATATGGCGATGCGGCCGTCAAGTCAGTCGCTAAAGTAATTCTTCCACTTTTCTCA
>CAUDRX010000207.1 GCA_958451915.1 uncultured Peptococcaceae bacterium | reverse complement strand
CTGTGCAAGTGAATAGGCCATGGCTATCCATTTTGTAGAAGTATGTTTCAGGAATTCCGAAGCTGATGTTCCGGCCCTTGGAATAGATGCAGGAATCGAAAGAGTTGGCAGCGGTGTAGCTAGAGCCGGTTGCAGCCATGTTGTTTTTCCAAAGGTAAACGTCTTTGATGTTGTTGATTGGCTGATCGGAAACGGTTGCCCAGATGTCGTTATAGGTTCCATTTGATACCTTAGAAACAAAATGATAAACATTTCTGTTGCCGATAAACGTTCCTGTTTCACTTCCTTCAGGAGCGGTTTGTCCAAGATATTTCCAAGAACCGACAACAGGATCAGACGAATCTGCAGCAACATAGTATTTCTGAATGAGCACAGCGGCGTCGGCAGGAGTGCCCTGTGGAATCGTTGGGGCTGGCGCATCGGCAGCTGCAGTGTCAATCTTGACATCTCTGAGATCGTTATCCCACGTTACTGTCGCGTCTAAAGCTTCGGCAAACACGCGCATTGGGAGCATCGTGCGGCCGCTCACGAGCTGTGGCGCCACATCTGTCGTTCGAGCTTCTCCGTTGATGAAGTAGGTGGTGTTGTCAGCGTAGAAGACGACAGTGTCTCCGTCATGCTGCACGGTGATGCTGCGTGATGGATTGTCCCAAACTACTTCGGCATCCAGTGCTTCGCCAGCTGCGCGAAGTGGAACCATGGTGCGACCGGCGGTGATGTATGGTTCGACGTCAGTCGGTACATAGACGCCATCAGCATGAATGGTGATCGGGAGCACGTCTTCATGGAATCCTGGCGGCAGTGTGCCGGCGAGAGTAGCAGTAGGGGCTGCCAGCAGACCGGCGATCAACAGTGTAGACAGTAAACCTTTCTTTTTCATGGTGTTACCTCCAGTTATTGAGCATCCAATTTTTCAGGGTCGAGATTATCTACAGCGTACTGAGCCTGTTCTGGTGTGAACTTGTCGGCGTAAGCCGAAACGAGCTGATTGTAGAGCTCTGTGCCTGTCATCTGCATGGTGTTGTAGTAGTTTTCGGCAGCTTCGAGGGCTTCGGCGTTCCAGTCTGCGTCAACGTTGTCAACTGCGTACTGCGCCTCTTCAGCGGTGAACTCATCGGCTGCTGTAGATGTCAACTGGTCATAGAGACCTTGCTGCGAGAACGCAGAGAATTCGAGATAATCGTATGCTTTCGCAAGCGCTGAACCATTCCAGTCGGCGTTGATATGGTCGACGGCGTACTGCGCGGCTTCTGGCGTGCAGTCGTGCATCTGCATGAGCTGATCGTAGACACCTTGCTTGCTCATATGGTTGGTGTTGACATAAGAGGCGGCCCAGCGTGCGGCAGAGTTTTCGTCGTCGCTTGCGTTGTCATCTTTGGTGTAGGTCGCAAGATCTTTCGTCTCTGTACTTTCCGATGTAGCGCTGCCGCTGGATGATGATCCGCCATCTCCGCTGCCACCAGCAAGGGATCCGACAGCACCAAGGATGACGATGATGACGAGCAGGATAAACCACCATCTCTTATAGAATGGCTTCTTTTGGACGTAAACCTTGCCGTCATCTCCAACAATTTTCTTTTTTGCCATAAATAGGCCCTCCTTTTTTGTCTCGCTATTGCGAAAATTTATAATCGTATCAAGGCAAGATGATTTACCTGCACTTGATCTGATTAATATATTAAGCGTCCTAGAACTTACACAACCACGCTTTGTTTGGCAATGGCGCGTCCGATGATGTGTACCTGGTTGAGATCTGGGCCTTCTATGATGATGGGAGGCACACTAGAATTCTCTGCCTGAAGCACGAGCCGCTCGCCTTGTTGGTAATAGACGCGCTTCAAGGTGACTTCGTCGTCGATGAACACGGCGGCGATCTGTCCGTTTTCTACGCTGGGCTGCTGGACGAAAAACACGAGATCGCCATCGTGGATGTCTGCGCCAATCATACTGTCGCCGCGTGCGTAAAGGCCGAAGTCTGCGTGAAAGGAAGAAGGGACTTTGATCTGAACGCCATCACTGGGATCGAAGATTGGTTTTCCGCAAGCGACGCTGCCGAGAATGGGAATTTGTCTTTTTTCGAGTGGGACAATATTTGAGGGAAGATAGTTATCATTCTTTCCTAAATCCATACCCATAAGCCACGATGGCGAAACACCTAGAGCTTTGGCGAGCAAATCTACTTTGTCCTGCTTAGCGAGATATTTCCCCTTTAACCAGTCGCTGACAGACGATTGTGTTATGCCTGCTTTTTGTGCAAGTTCGCTTTGATTCAAACCGGCATTATTCATTGCTTCTCTTAGGCGATCTTTAAATTCTGCCATTATTTTCACCTCCTATGCTACTTATTATACAGGAATCCGGCAAAAAATAAAGGAAAACTTGTAAAAAATATTAGAAAACCGTTGACACGCTCTCAAGTTGGTGTTATTGTATAAGCGGAATATCGGAAAACCGATAGGAGGTGATGGCGATGCAGCAGTATGACTATCGTGAGCTTCAGGGGCTAATACGTTCAAAGTTCGGAAATCAGGAAAACTATGCAAAGGCGATTGGGATCTCTCTGACAAGCTTGACAGAGCGACTTTCTAATAAAATTCCGTTTAAGCAAAATGAGATTTTAGCTACAAAACAGATTTTGAATTTAAGTCCGGAAAGAGTTGACGAGCTTTTTTTTACAACGAAATAACGGAAAACCGTTAGGATCAAAGGAGGTGATCGCATGACTGAAAGCCTGAAAGGGTTTCTTACAAAAGACAATCCTAGTGATGAAGAAGTTAGAAACGCAGCTGAGCAACTTATTTATATTAGCGTTGGCTTGCGATTTGGCGCTATGGATTTGCTTGATTCTGCTCGGGATCAGCTTCTTTTGGCGTATGTATCCATAGCTGAAAGAAGTGGCGATTTGCTGTCAGAGTCGAGTGAATCTCTGCAAGATATTCAAGACGAGGTTATTAAACAGCTTGGTCTACTGGAGTATCTCTGTAAGCAAGAAGGCGAAAATGTTGCTGAATCATTTAAGGAACAAAGGAATCATCTGTATCGCACAAAAAAATATGCCCGCCAGCTGAAAGAAGCGAGCGAGCAAAAAAATTAGAAGATTAGAAGTTTAACTGCCTCAATGCTCAATGCTTCAGCTGCACTCCATAATCCACTTTTAACTTTCTTCTTCAGACGATTAAGGATTGTGTCATCGCGAAGCATAGCGAGATATTGATGTCCATCCAGCGTTAATCCAGACGCATTGTTTAGCCCTGGTCTGACAGTGTAGTTTGTAGCTGGAATACCTACGGCATGAAATGGATAGGCTTCTAATAGACCGCTGTTAACGAGCAGTTCCATATGATAAGACACGCGGATGAACTCGTTGTCATAAGGGGTATAGCGTTCTCCTTCGTCAGGAAATTTCTCTTCGTCGATGAAGTCGTTAACAGAGATG
>CAUDRX010000206.1 GCA_958451915.1 uncultured Peptococcaceae bacterium | reverse complement strand
TGGTTCGACGATGCGCGCCTCGTCGGGCAGAAGGGAGAGCCTGCTCAGTCGTGACGTACTTCCGGCTGGGGGGCGTGCGTTCCAAAGGGAGGGCGTGCGTATCGTTACCATGGGATGGGCAGACACCGACAAACTGCTGACGTTTGCAGATGATTGGGGCTGGGTGGAGATCACTGGCATCCACAATGACAGCTCTGAGACCCTTCGAACGCTGTGTGACTGGGTTTGGGATCATCCGATGGATTTTGACTACTTTACATAAGTGCCTGACAGGCGCATGTCATGACCATGATTGTCAAGAAATCTTAGAGAATCCTAAATAACCCTTCCATTGTCGGGATTTATCTAGTATACTGAACACAGTATCTTATCGTTCGACGTCCATTTAGGAGGAAAAGACAATGGACAATTTAACTATTGATGTTGGGCGTGGGAGTGATATCCCACAGCTGGTCATGTCAAAATTTGCGCTGAGCCTTTTGGCGATGACGGTCGGCATGGCTGTTGGTGCAATGTTCATCCCACCGGCGATCGCAGTGATGATGCCGATCGTCTGTGTTGTGATGCTGCTCGTGGCACTGTTCGTGCGCTGGCGGCAGCGCGCCAGTGAAGGCGGCGCTTTGATCTCTATGAAGTTTGTGTACGTCTTTGCTGCGCTGGAAGGTGTTGGGCTCTATCCTGTGATCATGGTCTATACGCAGACCATTGGCGCCAGACTGGTGTTGGGTGCTGTTGCAGCGAGCTTTATCCTGTTTTTTGGCCTGGCGACTTACGCAAAACGGACAGAGCGCAATTTCCTGAACCTAGGGTCTATCCTGTTCTTCGGCCTGATCGCGCTGCTTCTGGCTTCGATCGTCGGCATCTTTGTGCAGGCCACGATCCTGCAGACGGCGATCTGTGCCGGTGGGATCTTCATCTTCAGCGGCTATGTGCTCTATGACATTCAGGTCATGCAAAGAGGCTATGTTACGGAAGCGGATGTGCCGATGATGGTCCTGAACCTCTTTTTGGATTGGATCAACCTCTTCCTGTACATCCTGCAGCTCTTTGGCCTTGTTTCCGACAACTAAAGTTGTTTTTTGCGCAGTCTCATTTTGTTATGGGGCTGCGTGTTTTTTTATGCTAAAATAGCGGCAGGGAGGCGATGAGATGCTTTATATTTATCATTTGGAATGTCTTACGGCATCTGCTCAGGATGCGTTCATGACTGTAGCTGACCAGGCAGGCGAAGCTGTTTGCTTGCTCACGGAAAAAGACCTTGATAAGACTGTGGCAGAATGCCTGGAAACATTGACGCCGATCGCTGTTGAAGACTTTAAAGCGTTGGCGCAGCAGGCGGGAGAGCCGTTTCTTTTGATGGCTGTGGATGATCTGGAGATCGATCCTTTGCTTGCGCTCTTGCGGAAGCATAAGGTGCGTATTGGGCACAAGTGTATGGTCACGGAAAAGAATCGTCACTGGAAGATCAGCAAACTGATCGGTGATGTCGCTGAAGAACATGCCATGATGTCGGCACTGATGACCCTTCAGCAGATGCTTGAGGCGGCAAATGGCTTTAAAGAAGAGGAATACAACCCGTTGCTCTGGCTGGGTTTCGCTCAAAAGAAAGCGATGGCAGAGGATCTGCTGGCCCATATCGGCAAGGCGCCGGTCAGTATTGAGGCGATCGAAGCGACCACAAAAGATCTGAACCAGGCGGTGATGGCGATGATCGTTGCAAGAGGAGAAAAGTCATGAAAAAGAGTGCAGGGGTCTTTGCAGAGCAGCGCATGCACACAGAGGCTTTAGCAGCAAGTCTTGCTGAAGTGCCAGGCACACCGGAGGCACCGGTGGTCATTGTCGATCCTTACGGGATCGCGCCGCTCTCTGCGCTGCTTTGCTTTGATACGGTGGTCCATGAAGCATTCGTTGTCACTTTGTATGATGGGAAAGGGCGTGCTTATCTCACTTATCAGACGCCGCGGGCTGTCGCCCATCGCATCATCATCCCGGGATTGGTCAATGGACAGGCTTGTCGTCTGGAAGCTGTTGGCAGCGGTGGGAGTCAGGTGAACATCGAGCTGCCCGTAGTCAGGGTTGCTGCACCGCTCGAGGGTCAGAGAGAAGGCAGGGAGATGCTCGATGGCTGGCTGTTTGTGCTTCCAGCTGATGGCGCGGGGCAGCCAATAGCGGTCAATGCGTATGGGGATCTTTGCTGGACGCTGACGCTGCCGCTCAACCAACGGCTGACAATGCTTGAAAATGGGCATTTTCTCTGCGGGGCGCCGCTTCAGCTGGCACCGCCGTACAGTGGTACGGCGATCTGGGAGATGGATGCGCTGGGGCATGTGTATAAAGAATACCGCTTTGAAGATGGCTTTTCTGGCGACTTTGCGCTGCTGCCAAACGGTCAGATCGTTGCCATCACCCAATCTGCTTTTCGTGGCACGGCGCGCGATGTGCTCGTCTGGCTTGATGGCGAAAGCGGCGAAGAACGAATGCGCCTGCGAGCGGCCGATGTCCTGCCGCCGATGGGTGGTACAGAAGGGCAAACAGGCACTGATTGGTTCCAGGGGACGAGCCTGCGTTATGATCGCACTTCTGGTTTGCTGTACTGGAGCGGACAGGCGCAGAATGTCGTGATCGAGATCGATGCTGCCACAGCAGAGGTGGTCCGCATCATCGGGCATGTCGATGGCTGGGATGAAGAACATACCGCCATGGCACTTTTTAAGCGCCCGGTCTTCCGCGGTACCTTTGAAGAGGCGTATGGGGTGCAGCGCTGGGGCGATGCGCTCTTTTACATCAATGCGAATCGCTATCCTCTCGGTAAGAAACTTATGCCAAAACCATTCAATATCAACTGTCTCGATCTAAAGAGCGGACGTGTGCGGCCTTTTCTCGATAATGAGGACGATCTTCTCTCGCCGGTCTTCTGTGACTTATGTCTCGATGATGCTGGCAACGCCTTGATCCTGGCTGGTGGTTTGAGCAACAGTCAGTCACGTATTCCGGCTGTGTTTGCGCGCGAACGGCAGGAAGACATCGTGCTCAGTGCAAAAGTGTTCCTGTATCATGGCGGGGAGCGGGTCAGCAGTTGGACATTTGATGATAACATCATCGCCTGCGCCCTTTGGCAGCCGGCAAAAGAGACGCTAGTGCACTCGATGGAGACCACCGGTGTGCTTGGCGCCTGGGCGCCGTGCTTTGAGATCGACATGATGCTCCCGGTGAACAGCGAGCTGCCATTGCACAATGAGCTGGATGTGCAGTTCTGGCAGGATGAGGCGCGCCTCAGTCTCAGTGGGACGTTTTTCCAGGGGGAAGTTTGCCTGTTGATCTTGTATCGAGGAGAGGAACGGCATCAATTCTATCTCACGACCAACCGTCAGCCATTTGGCTGTGACTGGCTCTATACCTACATTGACGGGGAAGAGCGACGGCTTAATTGGGCCATTCCGTGTTCACACCTGAAAGGAACATGGCATATCGATCTGCAGATCGACGAT
>CAUDRX010000205.1 GCA_958451915.1 uncultured Peptococcaceae bacterium | reverse complement strand
CCGCGCCGACAATACTTGCTGTTCTTTTGCTGGGAAGATAGGTCATTGCCAGGATCGATAGACCACCTTGCGAGTGCAGGGTGGTTTTTTTGTGCGCTTGGAAAGAGATGAGGAATGCTGTGCTGCGAGGGGATCGCGGCGCAGCTTTTTTTGATCGCCATGATGATCGTAAAATATATATTTATAAATATCTACAGAATTAGGTCTTAATTATTATTGTGGTATGATCTCCGTGAGATCAAAAATGAAATGGAGGTCATCGTATGGATGATAAGATCTTTGAACTGGCGGCAGTGATGCCGGTGATGCTCATGGGTGCCCCTGGGGTGGGCAAGACGGCGGCGGTCACGGATTTTGCGCGGCGGGTCGGTGCGGACCTGCTGGATGTGCGTCTCTCTGCGGAGACACCGTCGAGCTTCGAAGGAAAGGACTACATCGTGCCGCAGACGGGCGAGCTCAGGAAGGCCCGGGCCTGGTGGCTCAAGCGGATCGATGAGAACAAGGCGCGCGGTGTGCCAACGGTGCTCTTTTTTGATGAGTACACGAACGCGCCGGATGCGCTGCAGCAGCTGGCTTATAGTCCCTTCAATGAACGGAAGCTGCATGGTGTGAGTTTTGATTATAAGCTGGCGCATGGCGCAGCGGGCCTCTACGTTTTCGCGGCGGGCAACCGTGTAGAAGATGAAACAGGGGCGCGGGAAGTGGTGCATGCGACGAAAACGCGGGTCTTCACGGTGGATGTTGACGTTTCGGCCGGCGAATGGCTGCGCTGGGCAGAAGGGCATGGCATCCACGCTGTGGTGCGTGCGTTCATCCAGGCGGATCCAGCGGCGCTTTTGGAGAAGCCGTCGACGGGGACGGCGTGTCCGCGGGAATGGGTGAACCTTTCGCGTGCGCTGGCGGCAGGCATCCCTTACCGGGCGGCGGCGCACGGAACGGTGCGCGGTGCCTATGAAGCGGCGTTCTGCGCATTTTATGAGGACAGCACGCTCTGTCCGACGATCGAGGAGATCGTCAGCGGCCGGGCGAAGCGGCCATCGAAGGTGCATCTGGCGGCCTACACTGCCGTGCTCGTCACGGCGCTGCGCGAGCATCCGCAGCCAGAGCGGGTCTTTCCGGCGGTGTACCGCTGGATCGCCGCACAGAGTGCGGAATGCGAGATCACGTTCGCCAGTTACGCGCTCGATATGCTGGTCGATAAGCTCGTCGGCGATGCAGCATGCATGGCGGTGCTGCGCTCGGCGGCAGAAAAGGTGGGGGTGATGCGATGATGGATCTGTCGCGCCTGATATGGCAGGAGCCCTGGCTGGCGCCGGTCGTGCTCAACATCACGCGTGTCCTGGAGACCACAACGATCCCTACGATCGGCGTGACACCAGATGGACGTACGATCGTGGTAAATCCGCAGTTCTGGAAAAAGCTCTCACCTGCGGAGCGTCTCGGCGTGCAGCTCCATGAGATGCTCCACATCGTCTCCCGGCATGCGGCGCGCAGGGCGCATCGCGAACCGGCCCGCTGGAACATCGCCTGTGACATCGCCGTCAACGCCCAGATCACTGCAGCCGGCTATACCCTGCCGGCCGACGTGTGGCCAGGCAGGGACGAGGCGGCGGAAGTCATCTATGATGAGCTGGCGCCGCTGGCGGATCTTGATGTGCCGGGCTGTGGGGCGCGCAGCTTCTGGCAGGGGCGCGGTCATGCCGGGCAGGCGGCGGAGCGGCCGCTGGCAGGCGACCTCCTGCCGCGCAATAGCGACGGCAGCACTGGCACTGAGAGTGCTGAGATGGAAGCCGCCTGCGCCAGCGCCGCCCAGCTTGCCGGACGCGGCCATTCGCCGCTCGCAAAGCAGTTCCGTCCAGCGCCGGCGCGTGTGGATTGGCGAGTCGTGCTGCAAAGACTGGTAGAGAGCGTCCTGGGCGGGGACAGGATGGATTATCTCGACTATGGATTTGATGAGTGGGGGATCTGCGAAGATCTCCTCCTGCCAAAGCCGCGCCGCCGTCTCTGTGCGCTCGTTGACGAGAGCGGCAGCATCAGCGATGCACTTTACGAGCAGTTCCTCGGTGAGCTTGCCAGGATGGGCCGGTACGCGGCGGTGTGTGTTTCTGGTTTTACGGATGGTACGCCGCTCCAGGCCGTGCCTTTGGCGAAGTACCAGCGCACGATGAGCGGCGGCACCGATGTGCGCCGGGCGTATGCCGAGGCCTGTGCGCTGGATGTTGACGCCATCATCGTGCTCACAGACGGACGGCTGGCCCTTCCGGAAAAGGAACCTGTGCCGACGATCTGGGCCATGCCAGAGCGCCGGGGGAGAAAATGGGAGGTGACGCTATGAGAAAACTGGGCGGGATCGAAGCCATCAGCGATTTCGTCCTGGCGGTGGCGGGCGGGGCCGATGTCAACAGCAGCTGGCGAGGCAATGCGCTGGTGGTGCATCTTTTTGTGGAAGCGATGCGCGAGATCGCCATGCACCCGACAGCGCCGCCGGGCACACCGCGGGATGCGAACATCCTCAAACTCAAAACCGTGCTCTGTGCGGGCGCCGATGCGACGCCGCTCTTTCGCACGGGCTACGAGTATTATGAGATCGGCAACCTTCTGCGGCTGATGAGCCGCCAGCTCGAGCTGCTGGCGGTGTTGTTGGAGAACGCGCAGGTGCGGCGCGGCCTGGAAGAAGACCCTGACCTTGCGCTGCTGGGAAAGCGCCTGAAGAGATTGATGAACGTTGCATTTACAGAGAAAGTTGACTATGATGAAGAAAAGCGTGTAAAGATGATCAGAGAGGAGAATCGATCATGGGTAAGAGAATAACGGACAGAAACTTTTTTACGAGACCGGCGGAAGAATTGGCGAAGGACTTGATCGGGAAGCTGATCTGCCACAAATGTCGGGACGAAAGAGGTGAGTTTACCATAAGAGCGCGCATCAAGACCACGGAAGCGTATCAGGTAACCGATGATGTGACGGATGCGAACCGTTATGGAAAGAATTCGCAGCTCCTCGACGGCGGGCATCTATATTTTTGTAATGATTGGCCTCAAGAGCGATTTGACATAGTCGCCGGACATAGTGGTGAAGCAGAATCTGTATTGATCCGGGATCTGGATGCTTATGAGAAAGGCCCGAACAATGCTTCCTGGGCAATGGATATCAGCATAGAAGACGATGGCGCCGACCTTCTCGACGAGAATGGCATGATCTGGCTGGAGGACGATGGCACGGTGGCGACATTGAAGGCGCCGGCGAAGCGTAAAGGGATCGAAAAATCCAAGTACGCGGATGCGTTGCTGCAGTTCTCAGCGAAAAGTTTTACCTTCCCGGATTAAGGCATGAGAAAACGACGGACGCTGAGTCCGTCGTTTTCCTGTTTTTATAGGTCTTTGCTGGGGTGTGCTTTTCCGGACAACGAAAAAAGCTGCCCTCCGTGCATGGAGGGCAGCTGGGAGATCAGAGCACGGCTTCAAAAAAGGCTTTGTAGGCGCGCATGGTGAAGTAGACGT
>CAUDRX010000204.1 GCA_958451915.1 uncultured Peptococcaceae bacterium | reverse complement strand
GCAGCATAATGCAGTTACTGTGATGACAACTGTTGTTAATGACCCGACGGGTTATGGCCGTATCATTCATGATGCAGATCGAATCCGTGCAATCGTTGAAGAAAAAGATGCCGATGAGATACAAAAAAGTGTTCAGGAAATTAATGTCGGAACCTATTGTTTTGATATGGCGTTTTTGCTTGAACAGATCAATTCCCTGGATACTAACAATGCGCAGGGAGAGTTTTACCTGACTGATCTTCTCAAAGTCGCTTATCAGGATGGGCTGCCAACGGCTGCATATTGCTTGGCAGATCCGGATGACAGCTTAGGCGTGAACAATCGCGTTCAATTGGCCCGTGCAGAAAAACTCTTCCAAAAACGTGTTAATGAATACTGGATGCTGCAGGGTGTTTCCATGCAGGATCCTTCGACGATCTATATCGAAGATGACGTGATTTTAGAATCGGATGTGTATCTTGAAGGCGATGTCCGACTTTTTGGTAAGACAGTGATCAAGCACGATGCTGTCATAGAATCTGGCAGCCGAATCACGGATTCAACCATTGGGGAATATGTTCATGTGCGTCAATCTGTGATCAGGGAATCTGTCATTGGTGCGCACACAACTATTGGGCCATTCGCACAGCTTCGTCCTGGAAATACGATCGGAGAACATGTGAAGATTGGTAATTTTGTGGAAGTAAAGAACAGTAATATCGCAGATGAGAGCAAGATCTCGCATCATACCTATATTGGTGATACAGATATGGGGGCACGTGTGAATGTTGGTTGCGGAACGATCACGTGTAACTATGATGGCGTACATAAGCATCGTACCATCATTGGTGATGATGTTTTTGTCGGTAGTAATACCAATCTCATCGCACCGATTGAAATCGGCGATAAGGTTGTGATCGGTGCAGGTTCTACCTTGTCGAAAAATGTTGTTCATAATGCGTTGGCAGTGACTCGTCCACCGCTTATTGTGAAAGAAAACTGGAAAAAATAACGCGCAAAAGAAATAGGGAGGAAATGTATAATGAAGGGCATTGAAATGCACAAATCACTTAGTCATTTGAAGGTCTTTACGGGGAATGCAAATCCAGAATTAGCAGAAGAGATCTGCAATTATCTTGGTATTGAGATTGGTAACAGTGTTGTTTCTCATTTCAGTGATGGCGAGATCAATGTTGAGATCGATGAGAGTGTACGTGGTAAAGATGTGTTTATCGTACAACCAACTTGCGAACCGGGAAATGACAATCTGATGGAGCTTTTGATCATGATCGATGCGATCCGTCGTGCTTCGGCGCGTCGTATCACTGCTGTACTGCCTTACTATGGCTATGCACGTCAGGATAGAAAGAGTCGCGGCCGTGAGCCGATCACTGCCAAATTGATCGCTAATCTGATCACTAAGGCTGGTGCTCGCAGAGTTTTAACGATGGATCTCCATGCACAACAGATCCAGGGCTTTTTTGATGTTCCGGTCGATCATTTAAATGCAGCGCCGATCATTGCTGAATATTATAAATCGATGAACTTGGATGATTTTGTTGTCGTTTCTCCGGACATTGGCGGTGTTGCACGTGCCAGAAAATTTGCTGAACTGCTTCATGCACCTTTAGCCATCATTGACAAGCGCCGTCCAAAGCCAAATGTTTCTGAAGTCATGAATATTATTGG
Organism: uncultured Peptococcaceae bacterium; assembly: GCA_958451915.1. Classification (GTDB taxonomy): domain Bacteria; phylum Bacillota; class Peptococcia; order Peptococcales; family Peptococcaceae; genus UMGS1590. Next base: position 1,868 of record CAUDRX010000204.1, on the reverse strand, counting down.
TGATGTAAAGGACAAACATGTGATCCTGATCGATGACATTATTGATACCGCTGGTACGATCACAAATGCTGCAGTAGCTTTGAAGGAACGTGGCGCCAAAGAAGTATATGTATCTTGCTCGCACCCAGTGCTTTCCGGCCCTGCGATCGACCGCTTGAACGCTTCTCCTATCACAGAGATCGTTACCACTAATTCTATCCCGACTGCTGCTAAGAATTGTGATAAGATTAAAGTGCTTTCTGTTGCGCCATTGTTTGGAGAAGCCATCATGCGTATTTTTCAAGATGCTTCCGTGAGTGAAATGTTCTGATCGGGATAAGGTTTAAACTATTGAAGATGATAGTAGGGCTTGGAAATCCAGGCAAAGAGTATGAAAAAACACGGCACAATGTTGGGTTCATGGCGATCGATCGCTTGAGTGAGATCTATCAGATTCCTGTGATAAAGAAAGAATCACAAGCGTTAACGGGTAAGGGATGGATCGGCAGACAACAGGTACTGTTGGTCAAACCACAGACTTATATGAATGAAAGTGGCCGTGCAGTCCAACAATTGATCCATTATTATGATACAATCGATGATTTTCTCATCATCCATGACGATATGGACCTTCCTCTTGGCAAGATACGTTTTAAGCAAAAGGGGAGCGCAGGTGGTCATAATGGTTTGAAATCAATTATCAACCAGTTAAACAGTAATGTTTTCGATCGTTTAAAAGTTGGTATTGGCCATGATGAACATAATAATGTGATTGGGCATGTTTTGTCGGGCTTCCGTAAAGAGGAGCTTGAGAGTATCGATACGATCATAGCGCATATGGACGAATACTGTGATTATTGGTTGCGCGAGGGAATCGTTGCAACAATGAACCGCTATAACTAAAGCCGAAAAACAGGCTGTTATTTAACAGCCTGTTTTTCTTGTGTTTGGGGATGTGGCATGGGGAGGTATGATGGATTGGAATATCCTATCTTAAAGAAGTTTTACAAACAATTGGAACAATCTCAGCAACAGCTCTTTATTGATGGTCTTGATCAAAGCGGTAGAGATGCGTTATTGGAATTGTTGATTGAAAACGATCCCGAACGTCAATATGTAATCCTCTGTGAAAATGATCGCCGTGTCAACGGCATTAGTCATCAGCTAAGATCAATCCTGCAGGTACCTGTGTTATCCTTTTATCAACAGTCTCACCTGCCAGTAGAGGTTTTGGCAAAAGAAGAAGACAATGGTGACAGCGTTTATGCTTTGTATCTGCTGAGTCAGCGACAACCATGTGTTATTGTAATAAATGCCATGTCGTTGTTTGATAGGTATCCAAGACCAGATTATTTTATGAACGCTGTCTTTTCGCTTTCTGTTGGAGACGTTGTAACGCAAGAAGAAGTTCTTTCTCGCTTAGTTACTTTGGGGTATGATTCAGTAAGTATCTGTGATCAACCTGGATTATTTGCCAAGCGCGGCGGGATCGTCGATGTATATTCACCAGATAAAGAACTACCTTTAAGGATCGAATGGTTCGATGACGAGATTGATTCAATACGTTACTTCTCGGCAGAAGACCAGAAAAGTCAGTCAAACATTGATAGCGTTACGCTGCTTCCCGCTAAGGCCGAGTTCTTTACAGAGCAGGTGCGGTCAGAAATCGTGGCGAAGATCCAGCAGGAGCTGACAGAAACGCTAAAACATCTGTCAACTGAAGTAAAAGAGCAACTATCCAGTAGATTGTCGCAGGTCAGTAAACATGATGTCAATGACAGTTTGCTGCATTACTATGCGTATCTTGCTACAGAATTCGGATCGACATTATTCGATTATATTTCAGATGAGTGTCTGATCATTGTAGACGAGACTGAAGTGGTCGAGGA
>CAUDRX010000203.1 GCA_958451915.1 uncultured Peptococcaceae bacterium | reverse complement strand
ATCTCTATAATGAGAATGACCATCATCTGGAGAGTTGTATCCTTTACGGCGACCTTCTCTCAGGCGCATTTTGTGACAAACTTGTCACGTTGGATCGTATCGATGTGCTTGAACGCTGGCTGATTCTTTTGCAAGGGATCAATCAGGAATTGCTGCACTTTTCTCGGGAAGGGAAAAGCACTGCTGAAAAGAAAGCCTATCTTATCGAACAGCTTGTGGCATTCCTTGCCACTCCGGAGGAAAAAGAAGAACAGATTGCAGATGCTTTATTTTTGCTCGCGGATGGAGAGCAGATAGAACTACCATTAAATTTGGCTGCTCTTTTTCACTCGGACGTGATGATGTCGGCTGATGATTTTAGGGCGTTAAAAGGGTGAACTCATGAAAAATTTAATGCAACAACAGAAAATAAAAAAAATCCTAAAAGATGTCGAAGCCGAATTAGAACGTCTTGTTGATTTTGATGATCCATTCATTCGGGAATGTGCGCGTTCAACAATCTGCGCCGGCGGCAAGCGTTTGCGACCAATCTTTGTTATCCTCAGTGCGCAGTATTTTGGTGTAAAAAACGAGTCAATAATAAAATTTGCATCGATTATGGAACTTGTGCATACAGCTTCATTGATCCATGATGATGTGAACGATAATTCAGATATACGCCGTGGTCAACCGACAATCAATGCAAGATATGATAATAATGTAGCCGTTCATATTGGTGTTTATCTTCTCATCGAAGCCCTGCGCAAGGTTTATGAAGTACCGCATACAAAAGAACTGTTAAAGATCCTCTCTCTCACTGCGATCGAAATGAGCCGTGGTGAAGTGGCGCAACTGGCATCAATGTTTGATACGGATCAGACAATCGAATCATACAATTATCGCATTGAGCGTAAAACGGCGCTTTTGATTGCAAGCTGCTGTCAAACAGGCGCAATCTTGAGTGATGCCACCGCGGAACAGGTGGATGCGTTTTATCGTTTCGGACATCATCTTGGAATGGCATTTCAGATAAAGGATGATATGATGGATATTCTGCCGTCTGGCAAAGATATCGGCAAGCCAATTGGTCATGATCTTGCCAATGGCTTGATCAATCTTCCAACAATTCTCATGCTGCAAAAAGATTTTCCTGAGAAAAACGATGTGATCGAACGCATCAATAGTCGATTCCCTAATGGACAAGCTGATTTCGATTACATCATGTCTTTTATTTTAAAGGATGATATTGTTAAGGCTTGTGAGGATATGATCATGCAACATATCAATGCAGCAAAACAGATCTTAAGCACATTTGAAGATAATGAGACAAGAGCTCTTCTTTACGAAGCTGCGGACTACATTTACGAAAGGTCTATATAATGGCTTTTGATTATTCTGTCATGCTTGATATTGCCTCTTTACCTGTATTAGTGGTCGGAGGAGGGCGAGTGGCAACACGGAAAGTGCAAACGCTTTGGAAAGCCGGGGCAGAGATCACTGTTATAGCGCCAGAGATCAGTCATGAGATCACAGCGTTATCCACTGTGCATTGTGAACATCGGACGTTTTCCATGGAAGATATTATTCATTCAGATCCTTTTCTTGTGTTTGCTGCAACCGATGATCCGTATCTCAACCATGAAATAGCAAAGTTCTGTAAAGAACATCACATCCTGATCAATACGATCACTGCTCCTCAAGATGGCAATTTTTCGGTGCAGTCAAAAATTGAAAGAACCGATTATGCCGTTTCTATCTCTACCTTTGGGAAGGGACCAGGGTTTTCTAAAGCTTTGAGAGAACACCTGGAAGATATTTTGGATGAGAGAATGGATTTGGCGCTTCGCATTTATTTGGACATTCGATCATGGCTTCAGAAAACAATCGACGATTCTGATCAACGCGTAAGATTACTCCGCATGTTAGATTTGGATGATATTTTAGCATTCATTGACGTGGAAGAACTTGATTATGATAAAGACTTGGAGAAGGTGAAAAAATGGCTATCTTGCTCATAGGGTTAAATCATAAGAGTGCACCAGTTGAAGTGCGAGAAAAAGTATCCTTGTCAAGACCGCAGATTGAGAAATTAAGTGAATCGATACGACAAGTGCAGTCTTTTTCGGGCTGCACTATTCTTTCGACTTGTAATCGTACAGAGTTTTATGTTAATGGTGATTCCCCTTTTGCTGCACAGGAAGATTTGATCAAACTCATGTGTGAATACAGTGGTCTGTCGTCGCGCGAATTGGCACCATTTTTATATATAAAGTTTAATCGAAATGCAGCGGAACATTTGTTTACTGTTGCGGCAGGAATGGATTCTATGATCCTTGGTGAAAGTCAGATACAGGGACAAGTGCAGGATGCTTATGAGTACGCTTTAAATTATGGGATCTCTGATAATATTTTAAACACTTTGTTCATGAACGCTTTAACTGTCGGCAAGCGTGTGCGCACTGAAACACAGATTGATCGTCATACTTTAAGCGTAAGCATTGCTGCTGTTGAACTGGCGAAAGGTTTTTTTGATGGCGGTCTTAGCAACCGAACGGTATTAGTTCTTGGTGCTGGTGAAACCAGCGAGTTAACTTCCAGATATTTGATCTCGAGTGGTACTCAAAGCATCATGGTATCTAATCGTACATTTGAAAGAGCTCAATGGCTTGCTGGAGAAATCGGCGGGCAAGCGGTCAAATTTTCTGAGCTCGGGAATTATCTTCCTAAAGCCGATTTGATTATTAGTAGTACTGCGTCTCCAGTGCCCATCCTCGATAAAGCAGATCTGATTGAGGCGCAGGCAGATCGAAAAAAGGAATTACTGATCATTGATATTGCAGTGCCTCGCGATATCAATCCGGACGTATCAGAATTGGATTATGTAAAGCTTTATGATATCGACGATATGGTTCGAAAGACCGACGAGAATTTGCTCGCTCGTAAACAGGAAACAATAAAAGCAAAAGTCATTGTTGATGAAGAACTCGAAGATTTCTATTTTTGGTTGGATTCGTTATGGGTCGTACCGACTATCGTAAGAATGCGAGATCAGATTGAAAAGATTAAGAAAGCAGAGATCGAGCGCGCGATTCACCGCATTGATAACCCAAGCGACCGGGAAATTCGCATCATCGAACAGCTTGCAAATAGTATTGTGAATCGATGGCTTCATCGACCGATCATTAATATGAAAGCATTAGCGGGAAAACGTGCTGATAAAATTGATTGTTATATCAATGCAATAAATGATTTGTGGGGACTGGAAAATGACGAAAAAGATCATTAAAGTTGGTTCAAGAGATAGCCAACTGGCCTTATGGCAGACTAAATATGCGATCGAACAATTGAAGCCGGTATTTGAAGGCTATGAGTTTGAAATTGTTGATATGAAAACAAAAGGCGACAAGATTCTGGATGTTTCATTATCAAAGATTGGCGATAAAGGGTTATTTACAAATGAACTGGAATCTCTGATGCTCTCTGGTGAGATTGATATGGCAGTTCACAGTTTGAAAGATATGCCGACCAGCTTACCAGAAGAATTGGGCCTTACTTGTTTTCTGAAACGTTATGATTGTCGCGATGC
>CAUDRX010000202.1 GCA_958451915.1 uncultured Peptococcaceae bacterium | reverse complement strand
AAACACCGGCGGACGCCAATTCATAATAAAGCCCTTGAGGCGGGTACATTTTGCACCCGCCTCAAGGGCTTTTTCTATGTTCAAATGCGCTTCATTTAAGCAGTGTCTCGATCGCCTGTTCACCACGCAGAACTGGCGCGATACGTGCCAGCATCGCAGCATCGCCGCAGCACAACAACGCAGCCTTTTCCGGCGTAAAGAGAGGTTCATCGTAGAGCGCACCAAAAACCCCGCCACACGCTTCCAGGATCACACCACTGGCCGCATAATCCCAGGGATACAGTCTGGAGGAAATATATGCATCCAGGGTCCCTTCAGCGATATGGCACATCGCCAGGCTCGCAGAACCGAGTGCCCGATGCCCTCGCATGGCACGGCTGAAAAAGTACAACGGCTTTCCGGCGCGCAGTGAAAGACCGTTCATCGTCGGCAGACTGGCATCAAAGAGCGCATCTTCCAGCGCCACCGGCTTACGTGCAGGAAGACGTTTTTCATCTGCAAATGCCGGACCACCAGCCTTTGCATGATAGCAGACATCTGCAGCCACATCATAAACCACGCCAAAGATTGGCATCACCCCGTCATAGAGTGCAACACAGATGGCAAAATTCCGTCGTGTCGAGATGAAATTCGTTGTACCATCGATCGGGTCCACAAACCATGTCAATCCATTGCCGTCATGGTTCTCTTTTTCTTCTGCGAAGAAGCGTGCATGAGGGCAGACCCCCGCCAAACCAACACGCAGCTGCTCCTGCACCCAGACATCAAAGTCCGTCACTAGATTCTGATGACTTTCTTCTTTACGCCGCACGTTCAATGGTACGCAAGAAAGGCGCTCTAAAAGCGCCTTACCTGTGGATCGAACCAAGCGGATCGTTGCTTGATACTGGTCCATGTCGATCTCCTTTTATGCATGCACAGCAGAACGTGCAAATTTTGTAATGTTTGAGGCACCTGCCAGCTGCGTACCATCGGCAAGCACAAGGGTCGGCGCTGCAACGATACCATACTGTTTTGCAAGCTCTGGCTCATCCTCAGCATAGATGCGGGTGTACGCCATCCCTGCCTGGTCAAGCGCACGGATCGCGATCTGACAGTTTGGACACGTGTGCGTCGTAAAGAGCAGGGCTTTGGCAGGAGCCGCCTCTTGCCCGACCTCTGCCTGTCCTTCGGTGATACCGATGTCACTGCCTTTAACCTTCATCACAAAGCGGCTCTTTGTGATGTCGTAAAGTTTGCGATCCTTATATTCCTGGGTCTTGCCATCGTTCCAGTTCTGAACAGGACGATAATACCCGGTGATGCGGCTGTAAACTTCTGCCTTAGCCCCACAGTGCGGACAGGTAAACTGTTCCCCTGCCAGATAACCGTGGTCTTTACATACGGAATACGTTGGCGACAGGGTGTAGTATGGCAGCTCGTAGTTTTCTGCGATCTTACGCACAAGATTGGCCGCAGCTTTCCAATCCGGCAGCTTTTCGCCCAGGAAGGCATGGAAGACTGTGCCAGAGGTATAAAGGGTCTGGAGCTGGTCCTGAATATCCAGGGCCGAGAAAATGTCTTCCGTGTAACCGACAGGCAGATGGGAGCTGTTGGTGTAGTAAGGCGTGTCTCCTTCCTTAGCGGCGGTGATGATATCTGGATAACGCTTGCGGTCATGCTTAGCAAAGCGATAAGTCGTGGACTCAGCCGGAGTTGCTTCAAGATTGTAGAGGTCGCCATATGCTTCCTGATAATCAGACAGACGATCACGCATATGGGTCAGCACTTCCTTGGCAAATTGCTGAGTTTCCGCATGGGTCAGGTCCCTGCGCAGCCAGTTGGCATTAAGGCCCACTTCATTCATGCCTATGAGCCCAATGGTAGAAAAGTGGTTATCAAAACTGCCAAGATAGCGCTTGGTGTATGGATATAAGCCAGCTTCCATAAGATTGGTGATAACAGTACGTTTTGTCTTCAGCGAACGCGCCGCAATATCCATCATATGGTCGAGACGGGCATAGAAATCAGCTTCATCTGTCGCGAGATAAGCGATACGTGGCAGGTTGATAGTAACAACGCCGACAGAGCCGGTGCTTTCACCGCTGCCAAAGAAACCACCGCTCTTCTTGCGCAGCTCTCGCAGATCAAGACGCAAACGACAACACATACTGCGAACATCGCTTGGCTGCATGTCGCTGTTAATATAGTTGGAAAAATATGGTGTACCATATTTCGCTGTCATCTCAAAGAGCAGACGATTGTTCTCGGTGTCAGACCAGTCAAAATCTTTGGTGATGGAATAGGTCGGGATCGGATACTGGAAACCGCGGCCCTGAGCATCACCGTCAATCATAACTTCGATGAAAGCTTTATTGACCATATCCATCTCACGCTTGCAGTCGCCATACGTGAAGTCCATCTCTTTGCCGCCGACAATAGCCGGCAGATCTTTCAGGTCATCCGGTACGGTCCAGTCAAGCGTGATATTGGAGAAAGGTGCCTGTGTGCCCCAGCGACTTGGGGTATTAACGCCATAGATAAAGCTCTCGATACACTTTTTAGTCTGATCATAGGTAAGATTATCCGCTTTGACAAATGGTGCCAGATAAGTGTCAAAAGAGGAGAACGCCTGAGCACCTGCCCATTCATTCTGCATGATGCCAAGGAAGTTGACCATCTGATTGCAGAGGGTTGCCAGGTGTTTTGCCGGCGCAGAAGTGATCTTGCCTGGGATGCCGCCGAGCCCTTCCTGGATGAGTTGCTTAAGACTCCAGCCTGCGCAATAACCGGTGAGCATGGATAAGTCATGCAGATGGATGTCACCATTGCGATGAGCGTCCGCAACTTCTTTATCGTAAACCTCGCTCAGCCAATAATTCGCAGTGATCGCACCAGAGTTGGATAAAATCAACCCGCCGACAGAATAGGTCACCGTAGAGTTCTCTTTGACACGCCAGTCTTCGACTTTGAGGTAGCTATCGACCAGCGATTTATAATCGAGGATGGTAGACGAAACATTGCGTACAGTCTCATGCTGTTTTCTGTAAAGGATGTATGCCTTGGCCACATCGGCATAGCCGCTCTGACTCAGGATGCTCTCCACGCTATCCTGGATGTCCTCCACCTGGATCAGGTGATCATTGATCTTAGGTTCAAAATCTGCCGTCACGCGCAAACCCAACAAATCGATAATTTCATCTGTATATTCTCTGTTGCAGGCTTCAAAAGCTTTTTTGATCGCTGCAGTGATCTTTTGTAGATTAAAAGCGACAATACTGTTATCACGCTTTACAACTTGATACATATCGTTCGTTCCTTCCCTCGTATAATTTTTTTGTCGTGCGTCCATCATAGCAAAAAAAAACCGGACTGTCAACAGTCCGGCACTATATATCGTCCCGCTTTAAAGGCAAACCCTATATACAACACTATATACCGCGCAGCTCAGCACAAGGCAATACCTGCTTCACAACTTCCAGCATCTTCTGAAGGGTCGCTTCGTTATGTGCTGACAGAGAATGATCTCGTACCTGATCCCTGTCAACAAAACTCTGCAGGTAGTACCGTTTCGCCCCTTTAAGCCAGCCGGCAATCTCGCGCATATCTTCAAACGAGTGAAACTCTTTGACAATGGTCGTGCGAAACTCATAGTCTGTCCGACCTTCCAGCAGCAATTCCCGGCTGCGTATATAGGGGGTAAGATCAAGATCTGTCACCCCACACGTCTCAGCGTAACGCGCCGGCGTATTCTTGATATCCATTGCCACATAATCAAGCAGCTTTTCGCGCAGAAGATGTTC
>CAUDRX010000201.1 GCA_958451915.1 uncultured Peptococcaceae bacterium | reverse complement strand
AAGGTCTTCAGTTCGCAATCCGTGAAGGTGGCCACACCGTAGGTGCAGGTACCGTATCCAAGATCTTTGAATGATCTTTCGATCAAGAGCCGGGCGCAGATGCGCTCGGCTTTTTTGCTGAGAAGAAATCAATGAAATCACAAAGTTTTTCTTGACGTCAAATAAAAGGCGTGCTATCCTATAGAGGTGCATTTATGCACCTTATTTTTTAGTGCAAAAAAACGTGTGGGAGGTGGCGAACGATGCGCGTAAGCGTAACCTTAGAATGCAGTGAATGCAAGAGAAGAAACTACATCACAAAGAAGAATAAGAAGAATGACTCTGGCCGTATTGAAATGAAAAAGTACTGCCCATTCTGCAAGACCCATACTACGCACAAGGAAACCAAGTAACAATCTTAAGACAGTCATAAGGATGATATAGATGAGCAAAGCACAGGACGAAGAAAAAAAGACAGTCGCTCCTAAAAAGGCCGAATCTAATAAAAAGTCCAAAGAAAAGAAGCCAGGCTTTTTCGCTAGAATGAAAAAGAGTTGGAAACTTGCTTTCGGCGAAATGAAAAAAGTTCATTGGCCTAACCGTCAAGAGATCAAGACCTATACTGGCGTTGTTTTGGTTACCGTTGCGATTATCACTGTTCTGATATGGATCGTTGATTCTGGGATTACCGCATTATTCAGCTTGATCATATAGAGAGGTGGCCCTAGAAAATGCCAGAGGAGCAAAATCAAAAGGCGTGGTATGCCGTACACACCTATTCCGGTTATGAGAATAAGGTGAAAACGAATCTGGAAAAACGCATTGAGAGTATGAACATGGAAGAGTTCATCTTCCGCTGCGTCATCCCTACAGAAACAGTGCGTGAGGTCAAGAACGGCTCGACCAAAGAAGTTCAGCGCAAGATCTTCCCCGGCTATGTCCTTGTCAAAATGATCCTTACCGATGATACGTGGTATATCGTGCGCAATATCACCGGTGTGACCGGTTTCGTGGGGACAGGCAATAAACCTGTGCCGCTCCAGGATTATGAAGTCGAAAGACTCCTCCAAGACATGGGCGAAGAAGTCCCGGTTGTGGAACTTGATGCTGAGATTGGCGATGAAGTCCAGATTATTGATCCGGCATTCGCAGGAATGACAGGTGTCATCAAGGACATCAATGAGAAGAAACAACAAGTCGTAGTAAGCGTTACGATGTTCGGTCGTGAGACTGAAGCAGAATTGGATTACAATCAAATCCACAAAATGTAACGATCGTTTAGGAAATCAATAGAAGGAGGTGCTCATTAAAAATGGCAAAAAAAGTAATTGGTTTCATTAAACTCCAGGTACAGGCAGGGAAGGCTAATCCAGCGCCACCAGTTGGTCCGGCTCTTGGTCAGCATGGTGTTAACATCATGGGATTCTGCAATGAATTCAATGAAAGAACCAAAGACCAGATGGGTATGGTCATCCCGGTTGAGATCACTGTATATCAGGATCATTCTTTCACTTTCGTTACCAAAACGCCACCAGCCGCTGTATTGATCAAGAAAGCAGCAGGTGTTGAACGTGCGTCTGGTGAACCAAACACCAAGAAAGTTGGTAAGATCACCGAAGCACAGGTACGGGAAATCGCTGAAACGAAGATGCCTGACCTCAACGCTGCAAGCATTGAAAGTGCAATGTCCATGGTCAAAGGGACCGCACGCAGCATGGGTATCACCGTAGAAGAATAATTCGCGCGAAGATTGTGGGAGGACGCATGTCCGTTAGAACCACGAAGGAGGAACAAACATGCCAAAACATGGCAAGAAGTATCAAGACGCAGCAAAGCGTGTCGATAGAAATAACCTTTATGACGTGACCGAAGCGCTCACTCTCGTAAAGGAAAACGCTACTGCTAAATTTGATGAATCCGTAGAAGTTGCATTTAAGCTGGGCGTAGACCCACGTCATGCTGATCAGCAGATCCGTAATGCAATGGTACTGCCTCATGGCAGCGGTAAGACCCGCAGCTGCCTGGTATTCGCAAAAGGCGAAAAAGCCAAGGAAGCAGAAGCCGCAGGTGCAGAATTTGTCGGCGCAGAAGATATGATCGCCAAGATCCAGGGCGGTTGGTTCGGCTTCGACGTTGCCATCGCTACCCCTGATATGATGGGGACTGTTGGTAAGATCGGTCGTCTCTTAGGGCCAAAGGGCCTCATGCCAAACCCTAAGACCGGTACCGTTACCATGGATGTTGCTGGGGCTGTTGCTGAAGTCAAAGCAGGTAAGATCGAATACCGCGTAGATAAAGCAGGGATCATCCACGCACCAATTGGTAAAGCCAGCTTCAGTGTAGAAGCCCTTGTTGAAAACTTCAATGCACTCGCACAGGCGCTCATCAAAGCCAAACCAGCCAGTGCAAAAGGGATCTACATGAAGAGCATCTCCGTATCAAGCACCATGGGCCCTGGGGTTAAGATCAACCCTAACCATGTAGGCTAATATAACCACATAGCAATCTGCCAGAGACCGCAGGGACTGCAAAGTTTAATCATCCTGCCGAGGTAAAATGCATTATGCAATTTCTGCCTTTGTGTCTCGCGCGCAAAGGCGTTTTTTATGGCAGAAACACTCTTGACCACAACAGGAAGGGGAGGTGAATCTGTTGGGACAGTTAGAAGAAAAGAAACTGATCGTTGCTGATTTAACCGAAAAATTCAAAAATGCACAGTCCGTTGTTGTAGTTGACTACACCGGTCTGAACGCAAAACAGACCACCGATTTGCGTAAGCAGTTGCGTGAAAACAATGTAGAATTCATCGTTGCAAAGAACACGCTCCTCAAGCGTGCAGCTGCTGAATGCGGCTACGAAGCACTTAACGATGTATTCGCTGGTGTTACCGCAGTAGCATTCTGCGCTGATGATGTCGTTGCTCCAGCAAACATCATCTGCAAATTCGTTAAAGATAACAAGGTCATGACTATCAAAGGCGGTATCGCAGAAGGCGAAGTTATCGATGTTGCTAAAGTCGAAGCCCTCGGTGCACTGCCAAGCAAAGAAGTTCTTCTTTCCAAGGTCGCATACTGCTTCAAGGCACCACTGCAGAAGGTTGCAATGGTATTCGAAGCAAAGCGTCGTAAAGATGAAGAAGAAGCTACCGCATAATCACATAAAATCTGATCAAAGGAGAATTGAAATATCATGTCTGAAAAAATCACCCAAATTATTGATCTCGTAAAAGAGCTCTCCGTTGTTGAATTAGGCGAACTCGTTTCCAGCTTCGAAGAAGAATTCGGCGTAACTGCAGCTGCCGTTGCTGTTGCAGGTGCAGGTGCTGCTGGCGGCGCTGCTGCTGAAGAAGAAAAGACCGAATTCGATGTTGAACTCACCGCCGTTGGCGATCAGAAGATCAAAGTTATCAAGGTTGTTCGTGAACTCACCGGTCTTGGCCTCAAAGAAGCCAAAGAACTCGTTGACAACGCTCCAAAAGTCCTCAAAGAAGCTCTGCCTAAAGAAGAAGCAGATGCTGCTAAGGCTAAACTCGAAGAAGTTGGCGCTACCGTTACCGTTAAGTAATTATAGCTCTGACGCACAAAAAAGGCTGATGTACGATCATCAGCCTTTTTTGATTTTCTGCGAAAGAAATCGTAAAAAAACCGTAAATAACTCTTGACGAAAGAACACGATCCGCGTATAATATCAAATTGTTGGCGGTACTTTTGGTAACGCCGGCGCCCGCCGAAAGGCTCCTGAAAAAACTTGAAAAAGTTGTTGACAGGGAGCGCTGAGGTGTGGTAATATAAATGAGCTGTCGCTG
>CAUDRX010000200.1 GCA_958451915.1 uncultured Peptococcaceae bacterium | reverse complement strand
TGGGACGCCAAATATCCAAATCAGTATTTCGCTATTGATGGAGCTGTTTATAAAATTCAGACATCAGAACGAACATTAAATGCTCTTGTCTGTGGCGGTGCTTACTCGGTTGACAAATTTTATCGTCTGCAGTGTGGCGCGAATTGGTGGTCATATGAACAGCCGAACGAATTGATAAAGGGATTGGTTCGAATGGCTGCGGCAAATAGCACTATTGATATTATGCTTACTCATACTTGCCCGTTGCGATTCGAACCTAAAGAGTTGTTCTTGGATTGCATTGACCAGAGTACGGTTGATACATCAACAGAAGAATTTTTCGATGACCTTTATGAACAATTCCCGGCGGATCAAAAACCGATGTGGTATTTTGGACACTTTCATGGAGATAAATACACTGACGATTATGTGATGCTTTTTAATGACATCATAGAACTGAAGTGATTTATAAATAGAAAACGAAAGGGGACTACCGATGCTGTATGGACGAGCATCTCCGAATCTAATGCGATAGTAACAAATCAAATTAGATAGGAGACATAATATGATTTGCAATCTTTGTGGTAAAACCTTAAGCGATATCGATGAAGACGTTTTGGGCGAACAGCAGATCGTTTTTCCGTATGGAAGTAAACGTGATGGAGATCGAATGAGATTTGTTCTTTGTTCCGATTGCATCGATAAATTGGCCGATGAATTTATTTCTCGCTGTAAGCATGAGCCAAAAATTATTCAGTTCGGTACGATTTTGCCTTCTTGGGAAGATAAAACCACAGAAGAAACTGATTACTAATTTTTACATAACAGGAGGTACATATGGCAGATAAGAAGAACGACGTTTATGCCCGTTTTAATTTTTGCGGTAAAGTTTCCGTTTCTCGAAAGGTTCCAATGGTGAAACGTGAAACTTTTGGTTCCAATGAAAAGGCTACTATCAATTTTGGAGTTAAGGCCGGCACTAATATGGGTTATGTCACGCTAAATGGTTTTAAGAATAATACGATTAAGACTCGCAATGTCGATGGCAACAACATTGATGTAGCATGGGATGACCGTCTGGATGAGGACGTTATCAAGATGGTTTCTGGTACCAAGAAGTTTACAGTGAATCTTGGTGAACGCAAGGAATTCATTACAGAGTGGGACATGATTGAGTATCTGGAGTCCGCTTTGGCTGGTTATGAAGACGATATCATCGTCACTGGCAACTTTAATTTGCGTCCCGGTACTGGTAAGTACAGCAATCAAGTCTATCGTGAATTCCAGATTCAGAATGTGTTCATGCCAGGCGAAAAGGATGTCCCGCATCTGACCATGAATCTGGACCTGTATTACGACAAGGATAGCATGGACAAGAGCGACCTGAAGACTGACGGTAAGATCACTATGCACTGCTACACCCCGATGTGGTCTAAGGCAGATGCTGCTCGTAAGATGTTCAAAGTCGATACTGTTTTCAACACTGCGGTTTTTGATATGGACAAGCCGAAACACAAGGCTATCCATGATTACAAGATGCGCTATCTAGAAACCAAGTCTCGTAATCCTGTGCATATGAACTGGCAGCTTGCTGTCGTTAATGGTGCTGAAGAGGTTGAATTTAGCGAGGACACTCTAAGCGAGCAGCAGAAGGAGCAGATTGAACTGGGTATTTCTAAGCTGGAAGATTTCCGCAGGGGCCCGATTTTTGGTCAGCGTGTCAATGAGCTGCGTCTGGTAAAGCCTATTTTGACGGGAGAGTTTGAAACTTGTAAGACTGCTGCTGAGTCTGACTTTACCGCTCGCGAGTTCGAGGATGAGATCTGGGTCCCGGTGTCCGATGAGAGCGTAGATGATATGATGAAGGGCGTCTCCAAGGCTAAGACCAAAACGAAGGCTGATCCTGTAGTCGAGGCATCGGAAGACAGTGATGATGATATCGACACCATGTTTTGAGTTGGTTGATCTTCCGTGGAATGAATAAAAAGGAGAGTACATAATGGCGCGTAAATATGGTAAGAAAACCGAAATTAGCCTGAATCCACTCGATTACAGCATTTATTTGATGGGCGAAGGCGGCATCGGTAAAACTACTGTGATCAAACAGGTCTGTGAAAAGATGGTTGGCGACGAAGGCTACATCTTCCTGACATGTGGTAAGGAAGCAGACCAGGCTACTATCGAGGGTATTGTTCAGGAGCCCGTATGGGATTGGGAACATTTCGATGATGTTACGATGGATATTATTGAAAATCGATTTTCCGATTATCAGGATTTGAAGGTCGTTGTCATTGATACTATTGATGAGCTGATGCAGATGGCGGAAGAGGAAACTGTTAGACTTTGGAACCGCGATTGTCCTGCTGATAAGAGAACCAAGTCTTTTAAGGCATGCTATGGCGGCTTTAATGGGCCAACTGATAAGGCAACTGAAATTGTTGTTAACCGTCTGTGGGAACTAAAGCGCGTTGGGATCAGCCCGATTATTATTGGTCATACCAAGAAGACTGACATTACTGATCCTGTGACGCTGGCAAGCTATTCTATGCTGTCCACCAATATGGACAAGCGGTATTTTAACTCACTGAAGAACAAAGTCGATATCGTTGGTGTCGCCTATGTTGATCGTGACATCGATAAGGTAAAAACTGGTCGTAAGAATGTTGTCAACGGAAAAGAAGAAATTGTTGGCAAGGTTAAGTCTGAACGTCGTGTGATTTGCTTCCGTGATGACAACTTCTCCGTCGATTCTAAGAGTCGTTTTGCTGATATTGTAGACCGTATTCCTTTGGATGCGGATGAATTCATTAAAGCTCTGACTGACGCAATTAAGGCGGAGCACGATAAGGGTGGTCGTTCTTATGAAACAGACCTGAAAAAGCAGGCGGCAGATAAGAAGAAAGTCGAATCCGTACAGGCCGAGCGTGCAAAGCAGTATGTTGATGCAGCTCAGGACGAGCCTCATCGTGCAGAGTGGGTCAGTGTCGTTCAGGATCGTTACGGCAATGCCTCTGATGATGTCAAAGCCCAGATCAAAGCGATTCGAGACAAGGTCAATCTGAGGTTTAGTGATCCGGCGTTTCCTATCAACGAACTGAAGAACGCTTATTTTTTGGTCAGCTGATACAACCTATAGTGTTTTGACGACCAACTAATTTGCGTAGTGGTGGGATGGTGGGCAGTTTGAGGTAGGAAATATGGCAAAATCAAAGATGGTCAAATGTATGGCTACGGGAGTTGAAGGCCCAAAAGAGCAATTCTACAAGGCTCCCAACAATAGATATTTTCAGTCTGAAGCCGTTTATCAGGCTTGGCTTGAAGGCCGTCGGAAGGAAAAGGCTCGGAAGGAGAAACCCAAACCGCAAAAGAAGCCAGGGCGAACGACCGAGTCATATAAGAAGCTGTGCGATACGATTGCTGGTTTAATTGGTTATGACCTTGATGGGGGACAGCCGATGCCGACAGTTGTGTTCCGACGCCTGAAAGAACTGGAGTTTTATTCTGATGAAATTATTCAGATGACCTTAGATGAGAAGCGTACTGCAATTCAATGGGCAATCACGAACAAGAACTTTTCTGATGATACAGCAAAAGCCAATTATCTAATGGCCATTGTTCGAAATAATATCGCCGCCGTTTATCGTCGCGAAAAAAACAAGACTGAAAAAGCAGTCAAAGAGGAATCTCGCCCTGATTTCGATACGATGGTTGATTTGTCGAATGTCGGTACTGTACACAAAGGAAAAGATGTTAGCAGCTTGCTAGGAGGTGACGATTTGTGGATTTAACCAAGGCGATTGAAAAGATCGAAGCAAATCGTGTACAGGCCGAAGC
>CAUDRX010000199.1 GCA_958451915.1 uncultured Peptococcaceae bacterium | reverse complement strand
ATAGAAAAAGGAACTGTCACATAAGCGAGATTTTGGTTTATTGCGACAGTCCCTTCCTTTTTTATCATAGTCCGATCAGATCCAGTCGTTTTCGAGCAAAAGTTCCGCGATCTGAACAGCATTGGCTGCGGCACCTTTGCGGATCTGGTCAAAGCAGACCCACAGTGCAAGGCCATTATCGATGTTAAGGTCATTGCGGATGCGGCCAACGTAAATATCGTCCGTATCTGCTGTATCAACAGGCATTGGATAAACGTTATTGTGCGGATCATCCTGCACAATGATGCGTGGAGCTGCTTCGAGGATCTCACGTGCCTCATCGGCAGAGATCGGCGATTCGGTCTCGATATAGATAGATTCAGCATGGCTGCGGAAGACAGGCACACGCACGGCGGTCGGGGTGATCTTGATGTCGTAATCATCGAGAATCTTATGCGTCTCGTGCACGAGCTTCATTTCTTCTTTGGTGTAATCTTCTTCCTGCCATACATCGATATGAGGGATCAGGTTAAAAGCGATCTGATGCTGAAACGCTGATGGCTGGATCGGTTCACCATCAAGGATCTGCCGTGCCTGTTCACGAAGCTCGCTGATACCTGCCTTGCCTGCACCAGAGACAGCCTGATAAGTGCTGACAACGATACGATCGATGCGGGATCTCTTATAGAGCGGATACAAGGCCCCAACCATGAGAATCGTTGAACAATTTGGATTGGCGATAAGACCTTGGTGATTTTTCGCTGCCTGTCCGTTGACTTCAGGAATGATCAGTGGCACATCGTCTTCGAGACGGAAAGTCGAACTATTATCAATGACTACAACGCCTTTGCTCTGTGCCAGGCGTCCAAATTCACGGCTGGCCGGGCCACCGGCGAATAACGCCAAATCTACCCCATCAAAGGAATCGGCAGTCGTTTCTTCAACCACATAGTCCCTGCCCTGGAAACTGATGACCTTCCCTGCACTGTTTTTGCTGGCAAGCAGTTTCAGGCTGGCATATGGAAACTGATGCTCATCGATGACCTTGAGCAATTCCTGCCCGACAGCCCCAGTAGCACCAACAATAGCAACGTTCAGTTTTTTCATTGACATCTCTCCTTAATCTTCGAACATGATCGTATCCAAGCCTTCTACCAGGCCAACACGGCCTGCAACGTGCTTGGCAGCAAACAAGATCCCTGGCATAAAAGATTCACGATTGATGGAATCATGACGGATCGTGAGCGTCTGACCCAGACCACCAAAGATCACTTCCTGATGGGCGTTATATCCCGGCAGGCGAACGCTGTGAATGTGCATGCCTTCAATATTCGCACCACGTGCACCTGCCAGGGTCTCGATCTCACCAGCCAATCCCTGCTCATGGGCTTCACGCACCTTGGCAATGCGTTGTGCAGTGGCAACTGCAGTACCGGATGGGGCATCCTTTTTCTGATCGTGATGCAGCTCAATGATCTCAACATCCGGCATAAACTTTGCTGCTTCTTCAGCAAAACGCATCATCAATACGGCGCCGATCGCAAAGTTTGCTGCATAAAAGAAACATTTTCCTTTTTCTTCTGCAAGCTTCCCCCAGGCTTCCAATTCCTCATGCTTAAGCCCTGTTGTCCCTGTAACCAGGTTCACACCATGCGCCAAAGCAATCGGTGCATTTTCGCGAATGGCATCGGCATGGGTAAAATCGATCACAACATCCACTTCATTAGCCTTAAGTGCGGCATCCAGATCTGCAGTGACCGGTATCTCTCTGCCTTCTACACTGATGGTGGTCGGCGCATCAACAAGCCCGACACCAAAGATCACTTCTGTCTGTGGATCATTGGTCACTGCTTTGAGGATCTCACGCCCCATCTTTCCGGTTGCACCAACAACGCCTACGCGGATCATTTCCATATTCATTGTCCTCCTTGTGAGCTGATAAAATTCACCAAAGAAGTCTCAACAAAAAAGCCACAGGACCCTACGACCTGTGGACATGCATACTCTGACAAACGCTAAGCATACAGCACAACGGCGGCTTATGCCGCCGACATCCCTAAACCTATTGAGTTCAGATCCAGCCAGGCGCAAAAAAAGTTACACCCAGCTTCGGCGGCCACGCCTGCCGATCGAGATCATCAATGCTTTTTCATCTCCGCCGACCGTTCTTCGTACCCGCGCCTCTGCATTGCCTTAGACAAATCATTTGGTTATAAAATAAGCTATCACAGCACTGGACAATTGTCAACCAATTGTGGATGATTTCCCGGAAAATTGTCTTGCCGGTGCATTTCAATAAAAGCAACGACCTCACGCAATGCACTGTCTGTGACTACATGCCCGGCATCGTCGATCACCACTTGCCGTACTTGCGGCAGATTATGCTGTGCCAAAAAACCGGCATTGAGCGTCGCAGGCAGTGTTTTATCCAGGCTGCCATTGGTGAGCAAAACCGGTGTCGTGATGCCGTCTGCCTGCCAACACGCAGGATCAAACGGTGCCAGCTGCATACGCAGCGCCTGTGCCTCTGGCAGGCACAAGGTGCTGGCAACATCTTCACCAGCTGCAAAAACACCCTGCAAGGTCGCTAAAGCATCGCCCCAAGCCACACTGCTGTTCATTGCCGCGACCCCCTGCACCTTGTCCCTGAGCACTGCAAGTGCACCCAGCACAATCATCCCACCAAGAGAATGCCCGATCAAAAAATGGGGGTGATCTGGCATGAACACTGCATCCGCCAACCGGATACATTCATCAATACTCTGACGAAGGACCTTCAAAAAATCCAGCACTGCTTCCGGACCGTCATAGTCTAACGCGCCGCGCATCCCATGCCCACTGATCTCCGGAACGATCACCCGATATCCAAAGCCTGCCAGAAGCGCCCCTCGAAAACACTGCTTCTCAGCATTCGATCCCCATCCATGATAAAGGAAAATCTCAGCCCGCGGCACACACCCCGTCTCAGCGAGCACATAACAAGGGATGTCTGCATACGTCACCAATTGACGATCGATCATCTTTTTTCCTCCTATACCAATCCGGGATAGCCCAACTGTCGTTCTGCCTCCATCAGTGTGATGCCTACGCTTGTCGCCAGATTGAAACATCTTGCCTCTTTGCTTGGGATCATCGGGATACGAAACTGATTTTCGCCGAACATCTCATGCAGCTCAACAGGAACTCCTGCGTCTTCACGTCCAAAAACGATGTAGTCACCATCCTGGAACGAAAAATCAGAATGGGCCTTCTGCGCGTGGCTGGTCATCAGCACCATGCGACCATCGCTATTCTTTGCTAAAAACTCCTCCCAACTGTCGTAACAAACGATATCGGTCTGATGCCAATAAGTCAAACCAGCGCGACGCAGCTTGGCCTCATCGATCCGAAACCCCATCGGTCCCACAAGATGAAGTCTGGAACCTGTCACAAAGCAAGAACGCGCCACATTTCCAGTGTTTTGTGGAATGCGAGGCTGATACAATACGATATTTAACAAAAAATATCTTCTCCCCTCTTCAGAAATCAATGTGCAATCTCCTCCTGCTTGCGCTAGAATAGGAGCAAGAGGTGATATTCAATGAACGAACAACTTAAACAGATCATCGACGATAGTTCACGGATCGTCTTCTTTGGCGGCGCTGGAGTCTCCACAGAAAGTGGCATCCCTGATTTTCGCAGTAAGGACGGTCTCTACCATCAAAAGGGATTTAAATACGACCCAGAGACGATGCTGAGCCGCAGCTTTTTTGACAGCCATACCGAAGAATTCTTCGAATTCTACCGCACCAAGATGATCGCACCGAACGATGGCCCAAGCGCAGTCCACTACAAGCTTGCTGAAATGGAAAAA
>CAUDRX010000198.1 GCA_958451915.1 uncultured Peptococcaceae bacterium | reverse complement strand
ACGTTGACTTTGGTTGATTTTGACCGAATTGAAGCATCTAATCTGAATCGGCAGGTCCATGCACTGGAGAGTACGATTGGCAGGATGAAAGTTGATGTGATGGCAGAACGCTTAAAGGATATCAATCCTTCAGTGGTCATTCATCCATATGCTCAGAAGATCAGTGAAGATGACTTGTCAGATAAGTTGTTTCATGGTGATTTTACTATAGATTGTATTGATGATGTGCGTGCAAAAGTAGCCTTGATGATGTGGCATATAGAACATGACAGAAAAATTGTTTCATCTATGGGGACCGGCAACAAGATTGGAACGCATCCGTTTAAGATTGCAGACATCAGTAAAACGTGTGTATGTCCGTTGGCAAAGGCTGTAAGATTAAGATTGCGAAAGGCGGGAATCAGTAAAGGTATCCCGGTTCTCTATTCAGAAGAGCCTGCTTATGCACAGCCGCCAGACGGTGAAAAACCAGGCACGATCTGTTTTGCGCCTGCGATGGCTGGTTTTGAGCTAGCTCGCTATGTTATCGGCGAATTGCTTCATTCTTGAGAATTTGATTGGGGATTTTTTGATTATGTCTGGTCCATTTCAGAAATATATGTTAGTATTAAGCTATGAGAGAGGTTTCGTGTTTTTAGGAGGATGAACAATGGCTAGTGAACATGTGATTGCAGTCGACGAAAGCAATTTTCAAGAAGTTGTACTGGAATCAAAAGAACCTGTGCTTGTGGATTTTTGGGCAGAATGGTGCGGCCCATGCAAAATGTTAAGTCCGATCATTGATGAAGTTGCCAAAGAGAATGCTGGTAAGGTAAAGATCTGCAAGCTTAATGTCGACCATGCGCAGCGCATCTCTAAACGTTATGGCGTTATGAGTATTCCGACCGTGATGCTGTTCAAGAACGGTGAGGAAGTGGAACGCGCCATTGGTTTTCGGCCAAAACATGATATCATACGTATTATCAATCTTTAATCCATTTGTCTGCGCAATGGCTGTTTGCCATTGCGTTTCTTTTTTTAATAAAGCTGATTTAGGATTTTGACGGTCGCCTGATGGCATGGTATACTGCAAGAAAGTGATTCAGTATTTTTGGGTACAATTGCAAACAATCAGTAAGGGTGATATTTATGTTGTGTCCTGTTTGTGGTGGGCAGAGTCGTGTGTTGGATACACGAACCAATGAAAATGTTAATACGGTAAAACGTCGCAGAGAATGTTTGGAATGTGGAAAGCGGTTTACTACTTATGAGAGAATTGAAGATATGCCGCTGATTGTTCGAAAAAAATCTGGGAGAACAGAACTTTTCGATAAGTCGAAAATCCTTAAAGGTATGGCAAAGGCTTGTGAAAAAAGACCGATCACGATTGATCAACTTGAAGAAATGGTTGATAATATCGAAAAACAGCTTAAAAATCAGTATTCCGAAGTTTCCACGAGCGATATCGGTGAGACGATTATGCAGCATCTGTTAAAGATCGATCAAGTGGCGTATATTCGATTTGCTTCAGTTTATAAGGATTTTTCTGATATAGAAAGCTTTTTCCAGGAACTGGAATCATTGAAGAAATCTGAGAATGCCAGTGAGTGAGCCTTTTATTAAAGACCAGTGCTTTGTATTAAAACGTGTTCCGTGCAACGACAAGGATGCCTATATTGTGTTGTTCGGGAAGCAGATTGGTAAGCAGGTCGCATTAGCTAAAGGTGTTGGGAAGAATTCAAGTAAGCTGTCTGCACTTTTGGAAATAGGCAATCTCCTTGAGGTAGAACTTTTGACAGGTAATGCTGGAATCAAGTTGATTTCTTGTCAGCAGATCGAAGGATATACGTATCGTTTTAGTTCTTACGAAGCACTTTTAACAAGTGTTTATCTTTGTGAACTTGTGGATGATGGGATGGAAAAAGCAGATAATGATAAAGCGGTTTATGAGCTTTTAGACAAGAGTCTGGCTTCAATGCAGGATGACAATATTGCGGAAATTCGTTTGCTTTTTGAGTGTAAGTTTTTAAATATTTTAGGTTATGGTGCTTATACGCCGGATAATATATCAGAATGCCTGCGTGTGTTGCCGAAGGCTTCTGAGCAACTGACTGCATTGGATGAAATAATTATGTTTATTTCCATTACTGCTGGAAACGAGGGTATGATAGAGAATTGTCGATTATCGAAAGAGGCGCGATCCCTTTTGCGCAGAATGACAAGGTTGGATCTGCAGCGGCGTGCAGAACTTAAGATTGCAAGTGCAAAGATTTTGGATGACGCTACAAGAAAATTCTATTCTTGACAAGACAGCAGAATGAAGTATAATATGATATAATATATGAACGATGATGAAGAAAAAAAGCTGGGAGTCAGGCAAAAGCGAACTGGTGATGGTGAGAGACCAGTGCTGCGAACAGTCTATAAGGCGCTTCTGAGTTCACAATAAAAGTGGACATGGCTGACTGCTGTGTCAATCAGGGTGGAACCGCGGGTTATGCTCGTCCCTGTCAGTAACATGACAGGGACGAGCTTTTATTTTAAGGAGGATGCTATGCAATTTCAAGAAATGATCTTATCGCTGAATAAGTATTGGAGTGATAATGGCTGCGTGATTCTGCAGCCATATGATATCGAAAAAGGTGCTGGTACCATGAATCCTGCAACTTTCTTACGTGCACTTGGACCAGAACCCTGGAATGTCGCATATGTAGAACCATGCCGACGTCCAGCCGATGGACGTTATGGAGATAATCCAAACCGCTTGCAGCATTACTATCAATACCAGGTAATCTTAAAGCCCTCTCCTGATAATATCCAGGAACTTTATTTGAAGAGTTTGGAGGTTCTTGGTATCGATCTGCTCAAGCATGATGTACGCTTTGTAGAAGACAACTGGGAATCTCCAACGTTAGGTGCCTGGGGTCTCGGCTGGGAAGTTTGGCTTGATGGAATGGAAGTAACACAGTTTACCTATTTCCAGCAATGTGGTGGGATCGATTGCGATCCTGTCTGTGGCGAAATTACCTATGGCCTTGAACGTTTAGCAATGTTTATTCAAAATAAGACTAATGTATATGATATAGACTGGATAGGCAATGTGAAGTACGGAGATGTTTTCCACCACAATGAAGTGGAGTATTCAAAGTATAACTTCGAGATTTCAGATGCTGTTATGCTCGCGCAGCTCTTTGACATGTATGAAAAAGAAGCGGAGCATGTTCTGGAATGTGGTGTGGTGCAACCAGCCTATGATTATGCATTGAAGTGCTCTCATGTATTTAATCTATTGGATGCGCGTGGAGCGATCAGTGTAACAGAACGTACGCATTACATTGCTCGTGTACGAAACCTCGCGAAGAAATGCGCAGAAGCTTTTATTGAAGAACGCCGGAAGCTTGGTTTTCCGCTTTGCAAGTAAGAGGAGGATATGATGGCTGAATATCTTTTGGAAATTGGTTTGGAGGAAATGCCAGCTGCCTATATGAATGGCGCTGTCAGTGATCTGAAGAAAAATGCACAGGCGCTTTTTGAAAAAGAACGTCTGACATACGATGTACTTGAAACTTTTGCAACACCACGTCGCTTGGTGCTTTTTGTGCGTGGGCTTGCTGATAAACAAAAAGATCTTTCCGAGGAAGTCAAAGGACCTTCTGTGAAAGCTGCATATAAAGATGGCGTGATCGCAAAACCTCTTGAAGGTTTTTTGCGTGCCAATGGCTTTACTGAAGCGGATGTCTATACAAAAGAAATGAAAAATGGCGAATATATCTTTTGTAGACGAGAAGAGGAAGGTCGCCCAACTAAGGTGATTCTTTCTGAAATGATGGCGGTTTTGATCATGGATATGAAATTCCCGAAG
>CAUDRX010000197.1 GCA_958451915.1 uncultured Peptococcaceae bacterium | reverse complement strand
AACAGAGCGCCTTACGATCTGTCCGGACTGCCTGGCGCGTTGGCAGCGTCTGACTGTGCGCGAGGGGCAGTGCCAGCGCTGCGGGCATTTTGGCACACGCGCGGCAGTCTGTGATACCTGCCGCAGCTGGCCAAGGTATTATCATGGCAATATGGCGCTCCTGCCTTACACGGAAACGGTCAGCGAAGCCATCCGTCGTTTCAAATATCATCAGGAGCCCTGGCGCATCGAAGGTTTTGCGCCCCTCTTTGAGGCCCGTCCGGCACCGGATGTGACGATGATCGTGCCAGTGCCGCTGCACAAGGCGCGCCTGCGTGAGCGCGGCTACAATCAGAGCCTGCTCTTGGCGCGTGTAGCTGGGGAGGTCTGGCATCTGCCGGTGCGCGATGAGGTGCTCGCGCGTATCATCAACACGCGTCACCAGGTCGAGCTGCCGCGGGCTCAGCGTCTGACCAATGTTGCCGGCGCTTTTGCTGTGCCCGCGCGCGCAAAGGATACGGTGAAGGGCGCACGTATACTCCTCGTTGACGATGTCATGACCACTGGCAGCACACTTCTGGCTTGTGCCCGGGCGCTGCACGAAGCTGGCGCAGCGTCGGTGGAGAGTGTGACCCTGTCGGCGGGCATCCGTTAAATCCATTATTCGCAGTATACAGGATTTTATGCATGCTTTTGACATTGACGAAAACCTCGTGCAGATGGATGTAATGGATTCTATCGGAAGTTTTCTTAAATAATGGTCGTAAAGTGATTGAAAAAATATGCATGCCGATCTATAATAGCACTATACTTTTTTATTACAACTTTTGGAGGAAGAGATATCATGAACAAAAAATGGACAGCAATGTTATGCACTGCTGCTATGGCAGTGACCCTTTTAGCTGGCTGCGGCGGTGGCAATGATGCCGCTTCCGGCGAAGCAACGAGCGCTGCATCTGCCGGCGCAGAATCTGGCAGCGACGTTGTCGTTGTCGGCACCAACCCAACCTTTGCCCCATTCGAATACCAGGATGACGAAGGCAACATGCAGGGCTTTGACCTTGACCTGATGAACGCCATCGGTGAAGACCAGGGCTTTGAAGTTGAATTCCAGTCCATGGAATTTGACGCCCTCATCGGCGCACTGACCACCGGTCAGATCGATGCTGTTGCCGCCGGCATGAGCTTTGATCCTAAGCGCAACAATGTCATTTTCTCTGATCCTTACATGGATGCATCCCTGGCTATCATGGTCTCAGCCGACAACACCGATATCAATGGTGCGGCTGACCTTGAAGGCAAGACTGTGGCTGCACAGATCGGTACCACCGGCGCTGACGAAGCCACCGCGCTTGAAGAAGCTGGTACCGCAACTGCAAAACTCCTTGATAACTACAACACCTGTGTACAGGATCTGACCACGGGCGGCAGCGATGCCATCATCATCGATATGCCAGTGGCTCAGTCCTACATGAAAGATCATGAAGGCGAAGTCAAGATCGTCGGCGAACCATATGCTGCAGATTATTATGGCATCGTTGTGGACGAAGACAATCAGGAATTGATGGATAAGATCAATGCTGGTCTGGCCAATGTCATCGCTGACGGCACCCTCGATGAGCTCTGCGCCAAGTATGAGCTCGATGTGCCGGAATCTGTCAAGGATGGCAGCGCCAAGGACGCCGTTGCAGAGATCATGAGCGGTGCTGAATAATAACATGTACTGAGTGAGTATAAGAATGAGATGCAGGCATCTGCATCTCATTCTTTGCGTTTATTCTGTTAAAGGAGGAAAACAATGGGCGATTTTTTCACAACATTTTTGGATGTTCTGCCTAAACTCATCCCGGGTGCTGGTACGACACTCTTTCTCACAGTCTGCGGCGTCGGCTGTGGGATCGTCATCGGTCTTGTCATGGCTCTGATGAAGATGGGGCGCAACCCGATCCTCAGAGGGATCGCGAATGTATACATCGAAGCCCTGCGCGGCACCCCACTCTACGTGCAGATCTTCTTATGGCATTTTGGTGTTGCGTCGATCATTGCCGAACTCTTTTTTGACGGGAAGTTCAGTTTCCCACTTTTGGTCACTGGTATCGTTGTGCTCTCGCTGAACAGCGGTGCTTATGTCGCGGAGATCTTCCGTGCCGGCATCCAGGGTGTTGACAAGGGACAGGTGGAGGCGGCCCGTTCCCTTGGCATGCCGCATAAGCAGGCGATGCGGCTGGTCATCCTGCCGCAGGCTTTCAAGCTTGTCATCCCACCGCTAGGCAATGAGTTCGTCATGCTGCTCAAGGACACCTCGCTGTTGGCTGCGATCGGTCTCTCTGAGATCATGAAGCGCGGTCAGGTCTATACCTCAGTGCACTTCGAGCCGTTCCCAACCTACATCGCTGTGGCGCTCGTCTATCTTGTGCTCACACTTACTTTTACCCGCATCATCAACTGGTACGAACGCCGTCTGCAGACGGATAAACGCTGATCAATCAGGAGGTTTTTTGAACTATGATCGAAATCAAAGACTTACATAAATCCTTTGGTAACCTGGAAGTTCTCAAAGGCATCACTGAGACCATCAAGGACGGCGAGATCGTTTCCATCATCGGGCCATCCGGTTCCGGGAAGAGTACCTTCCTGCGCTGCATCAACCTGCTCGAAGAACCGACCAGCGGTCACATCATCATCGATGGCACCGAGATCACTGATCCAAAGACCGACATCAACAAGGTGCGCGAAAACCTTGGCATGGTGTTCCAGCGCTTCAATCTCTTCCCTCATAAAACTGTGCTGGAGAACATCACCCTCGCACCGATCAACGTCAAAGGCATTGCCCAGGCAGATGCAGAAAAGACTGCCCGTGAGCTGCTCAGCCGCGTCGGCCTTCTGGATAAGGCAGACAGCTATCCTGCGGCCCTTTCCGGTGGTCAGCAGCAGCGTGTTGCTATCGCCCGTGCGTTGGCGATGAGTCCGGACATCATGCTCTTTGACGAACCAACCTCTGCCCTCGACCCTGAGATGGTCGGCGAGGTACTCGCGGTCATCCGCCAGCTTACTGAGACTGGTATGACCATGCTCATCGTGACGCACGAAATGGGTTTTGCCCGCGAAGTCAGCGATCGTGTCTTCTTCATGGATCAGGGCTTCATCATGGAACAGGGCACCCCAGACGAGATCTTCAACCATCCAAAAGAACCACGTACCCAGGATTTCCTCGCCAAAGTCCTGTAAGGTGAATGCCTGCGAAGCAGGCAGAGAGGATGGCCTGGGCCATAAGGTGAATGCCCGCGAAGCGGGCAGAGAGGGTGGCTTAAACCACGATCGATATCAAGCGGCTGCCGCATGTGGCAGCCGCTTTTTTGCATGAAAGGAGGATGTTTATGACACTCTTGGTGGTAGAAGATGATGCGGTGATCGCTCAGGGGCTGGTCTATGCCCTGGCACAGGAAGGCTACACGGTGAAGCATGCCGGCACGGTGGCTGCGGCCGGACGTTTGCTCAGTGAGATGGTTTTCGATCTGGCAGTCATCGACATGCAATTGCCCGACGGAGACGGTTACGCGGTGAGTGAGACGGCGATGACAGGCGGCACGCAGGTGATCTTTCTCACGGTCATGGACGATGAGGATCGTATTGTGCGCGCATTTGACCAGGGGGCGGCGGATTATGTGACGAAGCCTTTTCGGCTGCGCGAGCTCCTGGCGCGCATTCGCCGGGCACTGCCGCAGCACGAAGATGTGCTGGCACTGGGGCAGGCGCGTATCGACACGGCCGCCGGCCGCGTTACCGTGGAAGGCCGCGAGGTGCCGCTGACAGCGCTGGAATATCGACTCTGTCTGGTCTTTGCCCAGAACCCGGGACGGCTGCTCTCGCGGGC
>CAUDRX010000196.1 GCA_958451915.1 uncultured Peptococcaceae bacterium | reverse complement strand
ATCGCATCGATCTTTGTCGCCCACGTCAACTACTGGGGCGATGTCCACCTGAAGAACCTCGGGCCAGTCCGCGGGCCTCATGTGAGCCCTGTCAGAGACGCCCAGGACCGTGGCATCGTCGTGAACTTCCACACCGACACCCCTGTCACCATGCCATACATGCTGCACTCCGTCTGGACCGCAGTAAACCGCGTGACCCGCGGCGGCAATGTGCTCGGCGCCGACCAGTGCGTGAGCGTCTGGGATGCGCTCAAGTGCATCACCATCAACGCCGCTTACAGCTACTTCGAAGAAGACACGAAGGGCTCTCTCAAAGCCGGCAAGCTCGCAGACCTCGTCATCCTCGACCAGAACCCAATGACCGTCGACAAAATGGCCATCCGCGACATCAAAGTCCTGACCACCATCAAGGAAGGCGACGTTCTCTATCAGGCCGAATAAGCACATCACTCTGCCAACGCATTGACCATCCGAAATGCAATAAGATGCTGCAATGGTGTTTTATTGCATTTCGGCTTTTTCAATTTCCCGACAAATTTACTTCAGAAAGGGCCGATCGTCTATGAACCTTTCGCAGCTCCATTATTTTCAGATCGTCGCCGAAGAGGAGCATATCAGCCGGGCTGCCGAAAAGCTCCATATCTCGCAGCCTTCCCCGTCCACCACCATCCGACGCCTGGAGAGCGAGCTCGACACCCCCCTCTTTGACCGGCGCGGCCGCAACATCTATCTCAACAAAGCCGGCCAGCAGCTCCTCGAACACGTCCAGTTCATCTTCTCGCAGATCGAACAACTGCAAAAAGATCTCTACGAAGAAGATTTCTATATCGCCCACGGCCTGCGGATGGCCGTCAACAACGCCAGCTACCTCGAAGGCTGGCTCTCCGAGTTCGTCATGCAGCACGCAAACGCCCGCATCACGCAGGTCACCGTCTCCAAAGAGCAGATGATCACCGGGCTTCTGGACGAGCGCATCGACCTCGCCATCGGCGATCTGGACGATGCGCCGCCGGAGATCGAGACCATCACACTCATGGAAGACGAATATATGGTCGCCATCCCCGCCAGCCATCCCCTCGCGCAAAAAGAATCGCTCGTCTTTGACGACATCCGTGACGAAGCATTCTCCTCGCTGCCTTCCAACACCGTTGACTGTTTCATCAACCTGATCTTTGCACAAAAAGGCCTGAATCCGAACGTCATCTTCGAAGGACAGCTCAGCATGATGTTCAAACTCCTTCGCACCGGCCACGCGCTGATGTTCACCTCCCGCAATTCCTGGGACATGTATATGCGCCACGCCAAAGAAGTCAATCCGCGCGAATTCGAACTCATGTCCAGGATCAAAGTGCTGCCGCTGACCGATGTGGAGACCCAGTTCACGATGTCCGTCGGGCGAAAGAAGGGCCGCGCCCTGCCAAGCATGGCAAAAACCCTTCTGGATTTCATCGTCGACACCGAAAACCAGACAAACATCCTCGATCAGACCAGCACCAAGCACGACAAGCATGAAGGAGGTGCCTTATGAATTTCCTGCAGCTGCAATATTTCGTTGAAGTGGTCAACCAGGGCTCCTTCTCCAAAGCCGCTGAAGCCCTTGGCATCTCACAGGCCGCCCTCTCCCTTTCCCACAACAAACTGGAAAAGGAACTGGGCTATCCACTCATCGAACACCACCGGCGCCAGATCACCCTCACCTCTTACGGCAGGATCTTTCTCAATTTCTGCACCACCATCACCAACGAGATGGACGACATCCATTTCGAATTTCGTGAAATGAAAGGCCTCTTCGAAGAAAAGAACGTCTCTCTCGGCATCTCCGACACCCAGTACTATGCCGACTGGCTCGCTGAGATCTACGACGTCTATCCCGACATGCGCCTGCACATCTCCATCATGTCGCCGGAACAGATCCAGCACAATCTCATCAACGGCAACCTCGATTTCGGCATCATCGCCGGTCCCGGCATCAAACCTTCACTGAACCGCCGGCTCCTCTCCAGCCAGCCCTACGAACTGCTCGTGCTCGCCGACCATCCACTGGCGCGCCACACCATGATCGACGCCGACCACCTTGCCGAAGAGCCACTGGTCTCGCTGTCACCGTCCCCACTCAACGAACGCCTTGTCGATATCCTCAGCCGTGAGCTCAACATCGAGCCCAACATCATCTTTGAAGGCGCCGAGTCAGCGATGATCGATCTCTTCCACAAAGGTTTCGGCGGCATCGTCACCTGTGCCCATGACAAGCGCCAGTACATGCGCCTGCCGCCGGAAAATTACAGCTCGCTGGAGATCCTCGGCACCACCAGCCGCTACGAGTTCTACCTGCAATGGGCCGACCATCGCTATTTCACCAGATACAACCAACTCTTCCGCGATTACGTGCTGAAATACTATCACCTGTTGTAAACACACAAAAATGCCATGCATACGAGACCAACGCGTCCCCATGCATGGCTTTTTGTGTGCTTTCCCCGCCGGCATAAAACTTTATGACACAGCCGACTTCATCGGGCGACCCTATGATTTGTGCAGAAACGTTCTGCACAGATTCACGATCAGAATAGGCTTCAACAAAAAACAGCACCTGCCGGGGAGGGCAGGTGCTGAGCGAAAGGAAAGAAAACACACGGAGGATTATTATTTAGCTTCAGCCTGTTTCTTGATGTCTTCAAGGGTGAGGTAACGTTCGCCTTTACTCAAGCTGAAAGATTTCTTCTTGTGGAACAATCTGAAGATAAACACACAAGCAAGTGAACCAAGACCAAACAAGCAATAAAGGCCGATCATTGCGACACCTGACAACGTGCCGGTGCAGTACATGACAACGAATGGTGCAACATTACCACCAACGAGCATGAACACATTCATCAAGCCCATTTCTGCAGCAGCAGTGGTCTTGAGTTCAGGGTCAACGATACGAATCAGCGCCACGCCGGATGGGCAGGTACCGGTGGAAGTCCCCCAGAGACCGAGGAAACGTTCAAAGTCATAGGCACCACGAAGATGTTCGCAGAAGAAGAGGCAGACATAGAAGGTAACCAGACCAGTGGTTGCGCAGGCAATAAGGATAGGGATGATCCATTTGCCGACAACAGCAAACTGGACGGCCATGAAGGCAGCGCAGATCATAAAGTCGGTGCCCCAGCCAGTGATACGGGCTTGCAGAGCATCATCATGGAATCTTTTCGTATTGGTTTTATTCATCACGAACTTGATGATATAACCAACGATCAGGCCCCAGAAGAATTCCATAGAACCCATCGTGCTGACGAAAGAGGTAACAACGTTTTCACCAAAAACTGCAGGGATCGAACGAAGCGCGGTGCAAATCGGATTGGTAAGTGCATAACCAATACCAACAAGGCCAAAGCTAAATGCCAAAGCATCGATGTTGCCGCTGTAAGTGGTCTGTTTACCAGCAGGATAAATCTCAGGATCACCCGGCTCAAGAATACCTTTCTTGATGCCTTCACTGATCTCACGTGGGTAAGTAGCAAGACCCTTCTTAAGGCCTTTCTTAGCCATTGGTACGCCGACTACGAATGCCCAGACAAAGCCAAGCACAGCGAAAGTCAGACCAACCTGCTGGGCATCCGGCATCAGGCCGCCGGCTTCGATCATGCCGCCGTAAGTTGCGGACTGACCAGGGCCCTGGCAGAAAGCGAATGGGATCTGGAGGCCATAGTTGGCGCTCATACCAAAGAAGCCGCCAACGAGGAGCAGTGTTGCAAAGGCAACAACCGCCTGTCCAGAATAGAGGAAGCCCCATACAAAACCTTCAAGCGCAGCACCTTTGGTAGATTCTTTACCAGTGCTGAACCCTTCCTCTTTTGCTTTCCCAGTAAGACCCATAGAGATAATGGTAAGAGTAATTAAGTTCGTAACAATAGAATTCAACATAGTGAAGTCTACGCCCAAACGGGTGAG
>CAUDRX010000195.1 GCA_958451915.1 uncultured Peptococcaceae bacterium | reverse complement strand
GATGGTCTGTCGATTGCACTGTATTATCAACAGGGACAACTGCAGACAGCAGCGACGCGGGGGGATGGCAATGACGGGGAAGATGTGACGAACAATGTAAGAACAATCCGCAGTATTCCACTCACCATTCCCTATAAAGGAGCGTTGGCAATCCGTGGAGAGATCTACATGCCAAAGAAGGCATTTGAGCAGTTAAACAATGAACGTGATGCGCTGGGAGAACCTCTTTTTGCAAATCCTCGCAATGCGGCAGCAGGTTCCTTACGCCAGCTTGATCCACGGATCACAGCCAAACGAAATCTTAGCGGGATTTTTTATACTGTGATGAATGATGAAGATTGCGCGCTTTTCACTCAGAATGAAGCCATTTCTTTTATCGCTGCGCAGCATTTGCCAGCCATCGAGGGACGTTTGTGTGACAACATCGAGGAAGCTTATGAATACTGTATGATGTGGAACGAAAAACGTCGGGAACTGCCATTTGAGATTGACGGTATGGTGATCAAACTGAGCGATCTGTCACTGCAGAAGCAGTTAGGTTCTCGCGCAAAATCACCTCGCTGGGCGATTGCTTACAAATTTCCACCAGAACAAAAAACGACCCGACTGTACGACATCACTTTACAGATCGGCCGCACAGGGGTGGCAACGCCTGTCGGTGAACTGGAACCTGTTTTTGTGGCAGGTTCGACAATTCGACGAGCGACTCTTCATAATAGGGCGTTCATCGAAGAAAAAGATATTCGGATCGGCGATATAGTGGTTGTTCAAAAAGCCGGAGATGTTATCCCGGAGATCGATCATGTCGTAACAGAAAAACGCGAGCCTTCAAGTCAGCATTATGTCTTTCCACGCACTTGTCCGGAATGCGGCAGTGAGTTGGTGCAGGTAGAAGGGGAGGCGGCGATCCGCTGCTTGAACGGCCTGGCTTGCCCAGCGCAGGTTCGGGCAAGACTGGCGCATTATGCCAGCAAAGATGCTATGGACATTGCTGGACTTGGGCCGGAGATTATTAACCAGTTATATAGCAACGGTCTCGTCAAGGAGTTGCCGGACCTGTATCGGCTTTCGTTGGAACAACTTTTGGCATTGGATCGTTTTGCAGAAGCAAAAGCAAATAATTTGCTGAATGCGATCGAAGCCTCAAAATCTGCTGATTTTTATCGATTCATTTATGGCCTCGGTATTCCCCTGGTTGGCCTAGAAACAAGTAAGATTCTGGCTCGCAATTTTGAAGATATCAATGCTCTGATGACTGCGGATGTTGAAATATTGCAGGAGGTCGAACAGATTGGAGCATTGATAGCACGAGAGATTGTTGGTTTTTTTGCCAATCCGCATAATCGTTCCCTGATCCAGACATTGCATGACTTTGGCATCAATATGTCCCGTCAGATTGAGTCTTCTGAAGTGGTACAAACACTTGCTGGGAAAACATTTGTATTGACAGGGACCCTTCCGACTTATTCGCGAGATGAAGCAAAAGCGATGGTCGAAGCACACGGTGGTAAGGTGACAGGCAGCGTGAGCAAAAAAACAACTTACCTTGTTGCAGGCGAAAAGCCTGGTTCAAAATATGATAAAGCAATGAGTTTAAATATCCCTGTGTTAGACGAAGCAGCGCTGATGGCGCTGATGAAAGGAGAATAATATGCTTACAAGAGAAGCTGTAGAACGTGTCGCGCATCTGAGCCGACTTGAGTTCACAGAAGATGAGTTGGATAAACAGTTTGAACAGCTGGGATCGATCATTGAGATGATGGATAGCCTCAGTGAAATCGACACGACGGATGTGACGCCACTGAATCATGTGATGGATATCAATAATGTGTTTCGTGAAGATGTCGTTCATGAAAGCATGGGCGCTGAAAAAGTACTTGCTAACGCACCGGAAGAGAACGAGAATATGTTCCAGGTGCCAAAGATCGTTTGAGTAAGGAGGGGATTCATTTGTCAGATCATATGACCATTCATGAACTCCATGACCGTTTGGTCAATGGAGAGACCACTTCGCGTGCGCTGACCGAAGCTTATCTAGCGAAGATTGACCCGGAAATCAATGCTTACATCACGGTCAATGCTGATGCTGCGCTGGTTGCTGCCGATGCTGTTGATGCAAAGATCGCTGCAGGAAAAGAGATTGGCATGCTGGAAGGCATTCCGATGGCAATCAAAGATAATATCTGCACGGAAGGTTTACGAACGACCTGCGCCAGCCACATGCTCGATAACTTCGTGCCTCAGTATGATGCTGCAGTTGTAGAAAAACTCACTGAAGCGGGGGCCATTGTTCTCGGTAAAACCAATATGGATGAATTTGCTATGGGTTCAACGACTGAGACATCCTATTTTGGTCCAACAAAGAACCCGGTGAACTCAGAATGTGTGCCAGGGGGATCCAGTGGCGGTTCAGCTGCTGCAGTCGCTGATGGAGAAGCTGTTTATGCGCTGGGCAGTGATACTGGTGGCTCTATCCGCCAGCCAGCGGCTTTTTGCGGTTTAGTCGGTCTTAAGCCGACTTATGGGGCTGTTTCCCGCTATGGGCTCATCGCTTTTGCGTCTTCTCTCGACCAGATTGGACCTCTCACAAATGATGTACGTGATGCGGGGCTTGTTATGAACGTGATCGCAGGATATGATCACCGCGACTCTACGTCTGCTGATGTAGCACATGGGGATTACACCCGATTGATCGGCAAAGATATCAATGGTGTAAAGATCGGTGTGCCAACCGAATACCTCGGTGATGGTGTGGCTCCGGCGATCAGAGAACAGATTGCGAAGGTTCGTAACCTTTTGGAGGAAAAAGGGGCTGTTGTAGAAGAATGCACGCTTCCAACAACCAATTATGCGATTCCGGCGTATTACCTCATTGCACCGGCAGAAGCCAGCTCCAACCTTGCGCGTTACGATGGTGTGCGTTACGGTCTGCGTGTACAGTCAGATGATATGATCTCTATGTTTAAAAAGACACGTCAGGCAGGGTTTGGCGATGAGGTCAAACGTCGTATCATGCTCGGGACTTATGCGCTCAGCGCAGGGTATTATGATGCTTATTATCTGAAGGCATTAAAGGTGCGGCATCTTATCCAGGATGACTTTAAACGTGCTTTTGAAACGTATGACTGTCTGCTTACCCCGGCTTCTGTC
Source organism: uncultured Peptococcaceae bacterium (assembly GCA_958451915.1). Lineage (GTDB taxonomy): Bacteria > Bacillota > Peptococcia > Peptococcales > Peptococcaceae > UMGS1590. Next base: position 792 of record CAUDRX010000195.1, on the reverse strand, counting down.
GTGACAGCGCCAAAGATTGGCATGGAATATGATGCGGTCACGACTTATAAGCAGGATATCTGCACGGTAACTTCCAATTTGGCCGGTTTACCAGCAATCTCTGTCCCATTTGGTAAAGATGAGGATCAAATGCCGATAGGTATTCAGTTCATTGGTAAAGCATTTGATGAAGCATTCCTGCTCCAGATTGCAGATGTTGTTGAACAGGCAGCAAAGGAGGCTGAATGATGAGATACGAACCTGTCATCGGGCTTGAAGTCCATGTTGAATTAAAAACTGATACAAAGATCTTTTGCAATTGTTCGACAGCCTTCGGCGGTGCGCCGAACACCCATGTTTGTCCTGTCTGCCTGGGCCTTCCGGGCACGTTGCCAGTCCTCAATAAGAAGGTATTGGAATACGCGGTAAAAGCGGGTCTTGCGACTAATTGCACCATTGCAAAATTCAGCAAATTTGACCGTAAGAACTATTTTTATCCGGATCTTACTAAGGCATATCAAATCTCTCAGTATGATCTTCCAATCGCCGAAAATGGATATGTAGAAATCACTGTTGACGGCGAGGATAAAAAGATTGGTCTGACGCGCATCCACATGGAAGAGGATGCAGGCAAACTCGTTCACCAGGGCGCGACAATCACAACGTCCAATTCGTCGTTGGCTGACTACAATCGTGCAGGGGTTCCGTTAATTGAGATCGTCAGTGAGCCGGATATGCGCAGTGCTGCAGATGCGCGCGCTTATCTCGAGGCATTGCGTGCGATCATTGTTTACACGGGTGTTTCCGATGCCA
>CAUDRX010000194.1 GCA_958451915.1 uncultured Peptococcaceae bacterium | reverse complement strand
TTGACCACGTCGCTGGTCGCCGATTGAAATTTCTTGACAGTATCCGAAAAGTCATCTTGAAAAATGATGCGCGATACAAAATTCTCAGCCACCTGCGTCCACCTCCTCGTCGATGATCTCGTTGTCGTACAGGATGAAGCCCAGGTTGATCATCACCTCATAGGCGTCCATCGCAATGATTTCTCTGAGCGTATACCCTGCGTTGCGCATGAATTTCATGAGCACCAGCTCAGGGTCTCCGCTCTTCAGTCGTTTTTTACGTCACCAGCCGCCTGCGCAATGATCTCGACGGCGCCGCCATAGTAGCCCGCCTTCTTCATGAGCAGCTTGGCGAGTTCATCCACTTCGCCGGGGCGCAGCAGCTCATACAACACCTCTGGACCGCTGACACCATAGGCCGCCTGCAGGTCCTGGTCACGCAAGTTTGGTTCCTCGCACTGGTTGTAGACGAGAAAAGAATCGCCGGCATTGCTCTCGTTGTGGGTCTTGCCATAGGTCTGCGCGTCAATGATCTCCTCCGCTGACGGCACCTTAAAACGCCACTCGCCGAGGCCTTCGATCTTGACGGTGATCTTCTCGCCTAATCGTTTTGTGATCTCTGTCTTACGTTCGATCAGGTCTTTTGCGCTCGTAAACATCAATATCCTCCTATCCGGCGCAGACCAGCGAGGCCCAAAGGCCCCGCCGTGTCACGCCCACTGTCATACTTCGTCGATCGTTTCCGGCATATCCACACTCGACGGTGTGAAACCGAATGGAATTTCCTGGCTGCCTGCTTCTCCGCGTGACCAGGAAGTCAGCGTAACGGTGTTGAACCACGCATTACCGATGACAGTGCGCTCCACCTGCTTGCCGTAAGCGTCAGGGTCGGCGATGCTGCTGTCGATGGTCACGCGCAGATCTTCTCCGTTGTTCCAGGCGCGCAGAAATTCCGCACGCCCTCGACTATAGACGTGGTTCTGGGTCAACGTGCCTTCACCGGTGGTGCTGACGACTTTTGTGTCGATGTCCATACCATCCTGGATCTCGGAACGGTTGGCAGTCACCTGTGCATTGATGCCTGTTGCTTCGAACCATTCCACACCATTGATCTTGACCGTCCCGTGGGCACCGGAGAGCACGTGCTTTACAAAGCCTTTTGCCATAATGTCACCCCCTTAGCCAATGACAAACACGATCTTCAGATCTTCCATGGTATCCAGGAAGCGCACGCTGCCGGTCAGATAGATGCGCGAGCCGGTCGGATATCTGCGCAGCTCCATCTCCGTCATGTTGCCGACGTCTTCGTCGGCTGCTTTGGCCAGTTCCTTGTGTGCTTCAACATCAATGTCCACCTTGTTGACACCGTCAGGATCCAGCACAGTGCCGACCAATCCGGCCAGATAGTTTTGGTTAATGAGACCGATGAAGGTCATCTTGTTGTCATAGCTGTTAAGCACCTGACCAACGTAGTTTTCAGTAAAACTATCGGAGATGTCATCGATGATCATGTTGCGGCTGTCGACGTTGCGGATCTTTGCCAGTGGACTGTCCGGATCCTCGGCGTAGTAGGTGGTAACGGCACGGCTCAGCTTGGCCTTCTCGCCATCGAAGAACACCGTCAGGATACCTTCATCACCCAGAGCGTCCGCCTGCTCCATCGTGGCATAGCCGGTGCCATCGGTGTCAAGATCGACAACGTAATAGGTGCCACTGCGGTCGGACAAGCCGCCAAAAATACCGCAGATAGCGCCTGTGGTCATGTCGGCAGCGGTCAGGTTGGTATCGTCCAGTGCCGCAGTGTCAACCTCAGGCGTATCTGCCAGCGCGCTTGCACCCATGAGGATAAAGCGGCGGCCGCAGGCATAATTTTTCGTCTTCGCCCAGGCGGCAACAGTTGTCTGATCGGTGCTCTGCAGGTTGCCGATGGCCAGCCAGTTGAAACGCTGGGCGCTGAGCAGCGTCTCTGCCGTGGCAGCATCCTTGGCGCAAACCGCGATGACCTTCGAAGCACCATTGTCCAGCGCGCGCTGCATCTCCGCCGAAACGGTATCCTGCTGATCTTCCGGCAAGGTCGTTACGGCGGTCGTAATATCAGCCGTATCGGTCGCCACCACCACCGCGGACGTGGTAAACGCCGCGTTAACAAAGGGAATGGCCACCATTCCACGGCCCAATCGTTGAATGAAGTTGCTTTGTTTCTCGCGAAACTCAACAACCACCTCTGGTAAGCCCATATTTCTCACTCCTTCTCTAATACAAATCGAAATGTCAACGCTTCCATGTACTCATATGGTTCTTCTTCACGTAGTTCATCGTAGAAATCCAGCCGAAAATCCACCTGGAAATCATCGTCCACCAGCACGGTCGACACGTCTTCCACCGTAATTTCCCGGTCACCGAAGGCGATGGTCGGCTGCAACAGGGCGGCCAGGCGCAGGCCAGTATCCATGATCTCAGCCACAGGCGTCTCATGCGGTGCAAAATAGACGACGTTGAAGTCCATTTGCCTGCGCACGTGTCGCCGGTCGTCCAAAATATGGCTGTTGTCTGCCAGGCGCACCAAAAAAGACGGCCCCTCGATGTGGAATGCCGTCTCGTCGTCAATGGGCCAGTCTTTGAACCCCTGCATGATGGTGCTGGCGATGCCTTCACGGATGGTTAGATAACTGATCATCCGCCCATCCTCATCACTATGCGCGCACCCATGGCTTTATAGCGCTTCGGCAGCGATCTCAGCACCTTGTTGCGGCTCTTTTTGACGAAAAACCGTCCGCGCTGATAGCCGACATCTTTGCCATGCACCACAATGCGGTGACCATACTCGACATAATGGGTATAGCCGCTGGCGTTTTCCATGGTCACCATGCGGCCACGGGTGCCGAGCTTTTTGGCGGTGCCTTTCCAGCTGCGCGAGAGCTTGCCAGGGTCGTCACCGTCATGGTCAACGGGCGAGTTGGCTTTGAGCTGCTTCAGATAGTCCCTTTCGACTTCCTTCGCCAGCTGGTCCACCTCGTCTTCCATGATAGCAGCGATTTTGTCAGCCATGCTCCGAAAGCCTTCGGCGTTCTCGATCTTCATCCGCATCATCTCAGCGCACCTCCTCGACGGTGATCTTCTTATTCCAGTCCAGCGGCACAAGGTCCTCGATGCCGCCGATGATGCGGCCATACTGCCGCCAGCGTCGCCCCCAGAACTCAACGATGGCACCCTCCCAGTCGTGGGTGTCGCCCTTTGGAATGCCCAGGGTATAGGCGGCGCGCGCTTCTTTGGTGTCCAGGCTCGTCTCCTGCTCCGCCTGCACTGGCTCTCCGACGAGCACATTGTCCACTTCTTCGCGGGTTTCGCGCCACGTCGGATGATTGTGATCATCCAGCTCTGCCGTACGCGTGATGAGCGTTACTGTGATGCCGTGCAGTCGCTTTGCCATAGATCGATCACCCCGTATTTCTGTCGTTTCAGCCCCAGTCGCGCCAGTTCTGAACTTTTGATGAACAGGCCACCGCCGGGCACCAGGAAGGTGCCACTGGCAGAGTAGCCCAGCGCGCTTTCCGAGAACTGCGTCATCGGCTCGCCGTCGGTGGACGTCATGAGCGTACGCGCCACAACGTCCACGACAACAGATTTCAATACATTCTCGAGCACTTCTCCATCCGCGAGCATCTGGTCGATGTCTTTACCGACCTTCATGGCCTCCTGACGCAGCGAATCGCTCACCACCGGAAGCAGTGCTTCAGCACGTTCCTTTTCCGCCTCGGAGAGTGGTCGCCACAGCGCTGTGATGTCCGCAACGGTCGCAAATGGCTCAGCCATCACGATCACTCTCCAGCAACGGAGTAAAGCGCGAAGGCATCCTTGTTGAAGATCGCCCAGCCGAGGTAAGCCTCGCCGCGGATAGCCACCTGGTTGTATGCCTTCAGGTCGTTGCCGGTGTTGTCTGGGTCGCCGTATTCGATGACTTCGATCGGCATCTGACGCGCATAGCCCCATCGGAAGCTGTTGGTGAAGTCTCCGAGCAGGAACTGGTCAGTCGCAGTCGCATCCGTCGCCTTGTGGCTGACGTTGGTGCTCACCTGCACCGGCATCCCGTTGATC
>CAUDRX010000193.1 GCA_958451915.1 uncultured Peptococcaceae bacterium | reverse complement strand
GTAGCTCAGAGCGTTCAGGCGAGCGAAGCGTTTACAAAGAGGTAGGTTTCGTAGATCTTGATGATGCGACCAAGACAGATGGCGGAGATCACAGTACCGATGCCGATGCCATAGAACGGCGTGTGGTTGACCAGACAGAGCACGGCAGTGACAAGCACGAGAGAGATGTCAAAGCCATTCTTGACGAGGGAGAAACGGAGCCGAAAGACCTCGGAGATGGTCTTGACGATGCCGTCTACCGGCGTCAGCACAAGGTCGGTCTTGACGCAGAGGAAAACGCCCAGCGCTGTGACAAAGAGGGTCAGGCAGTAGAGCGTCAGGCGCACGGCAAAGCCGCCGTCGATGACAGGGATGAGAAAATCGTAAAGATCGATGAGGAGACCAAAGGCAAAGGACAGAGGGATCTCCAGCACGAATTCCACCGTCACCCGCCGCACCAAAAGGCATTGGACAGCCACGAGGATGAGATAACAAAGGATCGAGGCAGTGCCCATGGAGATGCCGTAGATCTCAGCGATGGCGTACATAACGGAGCTGAACGCCGCCACGCCGAGGTCGTAGCGGATGTAGAGCACCACAGCAAAGGCGATGAGGTTGAGCCCCAAGATATAATAAAACCAGCGTCTGATCATGCGTCGCCCTCCTCTCTCTCTGACGGGAGGAGCGGTGGCGCCGCCTCGAGATTATCCAATGCTTTGGATATCATGGCGTAAAATGCATCTCCTTCTTCGGCACGCATGCCGGCGAGAAGCGCGTCGACGGCGTGGAGGCCGTTGGCGTTCATCTGTGCCCCAAGGGCCTGACCCGCTTCGGTGACAAGGATGGTCTTACTGCGGCCGTCTTTCTCCGAAGCCACGGCGGCAAGCAAGCCCTTCTCCTCCAGCCGCGCGATCACGCCGCGCATGTTCTGGTGCGAAACACCGAGAGCGCGGCTGAGATCGGCGACGGACTCGCCCTCCCCGCGCAAAAAAAAGAGCAGCGCATCAGCTTGCGGCCCGGTCAGCCCGAGGGCGCGGATCTCTGCGGTGCGTCTGGCAAGGATGCGGCGCGCAAGCAGGATGATCTTGCGCGCCAGACGCTCTTCCATCGTTAACATAAGCAATACTCCTTCCATATTTATACAATGTATTGTATTTATGGTAGTATGTATTTCTCGCTCTGTCAATCCCCCTGGCAGCAAAAAGGCACCCACACGGGTGCCTTTTATCGTTATCGGGCAGGCGCTCAGGCAGCAGCTTCTTCCCCGGCAGCGGAGACCACGTTCTCACAGAAGTTCATGAGCACAGTGGCGACTTCCGCGCGGGTGGCTGTGCCCTTTGGTGCAAGGGTGGTATCCGAAGTGCCATGCAGGAGGTCACTGCCAACGGCCCACTTCACAACATCCATGGCCCAGGTGCCGACTTCGCCGGCATCGGTAAAGGCCGCAAGATCATCGGAAGCAGTCAGGTCACTGCCTTTATACTCAGCATAGTTATAGAGGAAAGCGGCCATCTGCTCACGGGTGAGGTTGTCGTCCGGACGGAAGGTGCCATCCTCGAACCCGTTCACGATGCCGTTCTCTGCGGCCCAGTTGACAGCATCGGCGTACCAGCTTTCAGCATCCACATCGCTGAATCCTGCAGCGGAACCGGCACTGCCGCCTTCAAGATTGTAGAGCACAGCGGCCATCATGGCACGGGTGAGGGTGGTCTGCGGGGCAAAGCGATCGGCAGCCACACCGTTCATCAGACCGTTTTCATAAGCGTATTCGACAGCGCTGTAGTACCAGGCATCTGGGGCGACATCAACGAATGGCAGGGTGCCGCTCACTGGTTCATCATTGATGGTGATGCGGCCCTGTCCGTATGGGTCGGCGTATTCCTGACCGATGGTGCCGCCGAGGGTATCGGAGATGTAGTCGATGAGGACTTCGTTGTCGACCATGGTCTCATCCTTGAGCAGGTTGATGTTGTCAGCACCGAACATGGTGAAGCCATCGCCGCCCTGCTTGAGCATGTAATTGTGGCTGGCGAGGGTATAGGTCGCATTCGGATCGAGCGGTTCGTAGGCGCCGGTCTCTCTGTTCTCGACCTGGACATCACTGACGCGGCGGGCGCCGGAAACTTCCACGAAGGCGCCGGTGTCATCGGTGACGACGCTGCTTGGGATGGCGGTATTGATGGTATATTTGAGACCGCTGACCTGCAGGAAGCCGCCGTTCTCAGCAGTGCCGACAAAACGCGCTCCCATTTCCAGGGCATCGAGGATCTGCTGGCCGCTGACTTCAGCAAGGCAGGCCATATTGCCGAACGGATGCACGGCGATGATGTCACCATAGGTCACATCGCCGGCTGCGATGTCGGCGCGCACGCCGCCGCCATTGACAAAGCCAATGTCAGCGCCCATCATCTCGCGGTAGGCATCGGCGCAAAGGTCGCCGAGGTTGGTCTCGGCAGAGCGCACGCGGCGTTCGCCGGTGGCTGGATCGTTGACGGTGAGGTCGACGTCGGAGGTGGCGATGACTTCAGCGACGACATCCTGGTACTGTTCCTGGATGCCTTCGATGAAGCGCTGCGCCTGGGTGTAGGCTGGCGTGTCGGTGGCAACATCAGCGAGCGGCACGAGCTGGGTGGTCATGTCGCCGGTATCCGGATCGATGGTGAGCTGCCCGATGGATTCCGCTTTGGTGCCGGTCTGTGCGAGAACGACGTCTTCACCATCGGCATTTTCCACGATCTTTTCCGGTTCCACGGTGTGGGAGTGGCCGTCAAGCACGGCGTCAATGCCAGTGGTATTGGCGATGACTTCGGTGCTCATCCATGGGCTGCTCTGCGCATCTTCACCGAGATGGGCCAGGGCCACGACGTAATCGGCGCCATGGGCGCGGGCATCGTCAACAGTCGTCTGCACACGGTCGTAAAGTTCCTGGCCGTTGTCGTCCTGGCAGAAGCCATAGATGTAATTGCCGTTCTCATCCTGGAAGAACGCAGGGGTGGATTTGGAGAGGGTCTCCGGCGTGGAGATGCCAACATAGGCGACATCCGCATCGCCGGACGCCCCATAGGAGATGATGGCATAGGGATCGAGCACCGTATCGCCATCGGCATCGACAAAGTTACTGCTCAGATAAGTATAGTCGGCCTGGTTCTCTGCGATGTCAAGAAACTGATCCATGCCGAAGTCGAATTCATGATTGCCTGGGATGGCGAGGTCATAGCCAACTTCGTTCATGATGTCGACGATCCATTCCCCATCGGAGAGGGTGCCGAGGATACCGCCCTGGATGGCGTCGCCATTGTCAACGAGGGTGACATTGTCAGCGCCGACAGTCTCTTCCATCTGCGCCTTGTAGCCGGCGACGGCGGCGTAGGTCATGCCGTCGTCTGCGGTGCAGTGGACGTCGTTCGTGAAGAGGACGACGATGTCGTCGGCGTCCGCGGCGGTGTTCTCCGCCGCGAAGGCTGGCATGGCGCTGCCCCACAGCATGGTGGCGGCGAGCGTCAGCGAGAGAAATTTCTTACCATGTTTTTTCATTCAGATATCACCTTTCTTTTTGAAGATCTGGCGTGTGCCGTTTCATGGTCTGCATATAGCGTAACATTCTTATATAAAGAGTACAATCACAGCAGTGTAAAATTCTCTGGTACACCAGGCCATCAAAAAAGCGACCCTTCACAGGTCCGCAAAGCGTTCAAAAAACGAGCTGGATCAGGAGCATATAGCACACAGTGCCGCCTGCGATGGAGACGAGCATCTGCCGCTTCCACAGATGCAGCGCCGTCGTCACGCCGATGGCGATGACCTGCGGGATGCCGTGACTGCCGGAAAGAAGGCTGACATCCTTGAGGCTGTAAACAACGAGCATGCCAAAGATCGCCGCCGGCAGGGCTTTGCCGAGATAGGTGATGAGCGCCGGTGTCGGCCTGCCTTCGCGAAAAATGAGAAAGGGCAGGAAGCGTGTAGCCATGGTGCCAAGGGCACAGATGGCAATGGTGATGATCTGCTGTACAAGTGTCATGCCCAGCCACCTGCCTTTTCCAGCGGCTTGCGCAGGCCTACAAGGAGCAGCAGGATGCCGCACATGCTCGGGATGAGGAAAGAATCGGCACCGAAGAGCACCAGACAAAGCGCGCTCACGCCAAGACCGATCAAAGCGG
>CAUDRX010000192.1 GCA_958451915.1 uncultured Peptococcaceae bacterium | reverse complement strand
GCTCATGCCGCTCTTATCCCGCATCGAGCAGCAGCACAGGGAGATCGCCGAACAAGCCGTGCGCCTCAACCAACAGCGCACCGAATTCCAGACCGTCATTGATAACATGAATGAAGGGCTTGTACTTCTTAACCGTGATGGCAAAATCCTCCTTATCAACCGCAGCGCGCGCAGGCTTTTGCGTGCACAGGCGAAAGAGGACGATGCCGCTGTCGACGATCAGATCGCGCTCAGCCGGGATACAGTGATCGATAATCTCATGGAAAAGGCGTACGAGGGCAAAACATCCAGTGCCACCGTGATCATTAATTCCCGAAATTACGAGATCCATGCCAGTCCCGTCATCTCTGAAGAGAGCATCCATGGTGCCGTTCTTTTCTATGTCGATGTGACGGAGCGTATGGAAGCAGACCAACTGCGCCGTGAGTTCAGTGCGAACGTTTCTCATGAACTGAAAACGCCACTCCATAGCATCTCCGGCTGTGCTGAGCTGATGCTCAGTGGCATGGTCAAGGAAGAAGACCAGCCGCGTTTCCTTAAACAGATCTACGATGAGGCCCAGCACATGGTCTCATTGATCGAGAACATCATCAAGATCTCCCGGCTGGACGAAGGTGTTGATGCTTTGCCGACAGATAAGGTCGACCTTTACGATCTTGCGCAGACTGTTGTCAAGCAGCTCACGTCCAAGGCCGAGTCAAAAGGGATCACCATGGAGCTCACAGGCAGCCATGTGACGATCAAAGGGGTGAAGACCCTTCTCTATGAAATGATCTACAACCTCTGTGATAATGCAATCAAGTATAATAATGAGGACGGCGCCGTGCTCGTCAGCGTCAAAAAGACCAAGGACGCAGCAGTCGTCAAAGTCAAGGATACCGGATGCGGCATATCTGAAGATCAGCAGGAACGCATCTTTGAACGTTTCTATCGTGTTGACAAGAGCCATTCCCGGGCCAGCGGCGGCACAGGCTTAGGGCTTTCGATCGTCAAGCATGCTGCCATCTGGCATAATGCGTCGATCAAGGTCAAGAGCAAGCTCGACAAGGGCACGACATTCATCGTCCGGTTTCCGTTAAAAAAGAAATAAGATAACTGTGCGAACGCCGCACAGTTTCAGACAGCACATAAAGAACCCTGTTTTGGAATGATCCTAAAACAGGGTTCTTTTTTGTGCCGAATACGAGAAAAGGCCGCCTGTCGGCGACCTTTTTCGGCAAGCAGCGCGGTGGAAACGCGCCGCATCCGCTTCAATCCTTATCGGTTTTCTGGCTTACTGGTCCTCAGCGATCTTCTGAGGATCGGCTTCATACTGATCGTTCAGATAATAGGTGAAATCATGGGCATCTTCATAATCACTGCGTTTGAGCTGTTCAAAATTGTAGGTGGTTCTCCATTCCTCCGGATCATCACTCTTTGAAAGTGCATCCAGCGTTGCATCGCCGCCATTGCCAGTATCCACAATATTGTTTATCAGTTTCCAGTCATTTTCTTCTTTGATAAAGACATATCCCTCGTGATTTTCGATACCCACTTCTCCTGTGTTCGTATCTCGTATTTCAAACGAGACGATCACTTTAGCAGTATCATCTTTGATGTCAAACACCTGAAACTTGAGATAAGGATCCATATCTGAGAAGTCCTGTTCTTTGTATTTTTCTGCATTGTATCTGATCCGTGCATCCATTTCCGCTTCTAAGCCAGAAGCCGCGATAAAACTGCCATCAACGACACCAAGACGACCGTTATACGAAGAATACATAGCCAGTGTGTAGGATTCTACACTATCGGTGATCTTTTTCGCATCGACCTGCTCATTTTCAGCGACCTGTACCGCATCATCATTGACATAGTAATAAAACCCTTTGCCATCCGTTATTTGTGTATACGTTTCTTCTGCAACTGATGTCGCTCCGGATTCATCTGCGCTATTACTGCATCCACAAAGCCCAATGGCGACGCACAAGACAAGCGCAAATCTGATGCTATGTTTCATCATAGTTATTCATCCTTTCAATAACCCCTTGCGATAAAAATCGTTCTTGTATGATCCAAACTGGTTCCGTGTAAATGTCAGGAGTGATGCCATCTGGATTTCCTGGCGATTCTGAATTTTAGTGAGGAACAGCATTTCCATGCCGTAGCGATAGATGGCGGCATCATTTTGGTCGATGATGTCCTGAGCGACCAGATAATCCGCAGTGCGTGCAATCATTTTAAGCATTTGAATCGCCTCCTGATCTTTACTGGAGTATAGCATCATTTTCGGTGCTGTGCCGTGAAACAACGTAAACGACATCCTCACAGCGTAAACGACATTGTTTTTTCTGAAAACTATAAAAATGCATCCACAAGCTGTGATGGGTTGGCTTGTGGGTGTATTTTTCCTTGGATGGAGGTCAGAAAAAGATCAGAAACTCCAGCGTAAAAAGGGTGGCGTTTTGTGAGATGTTCAGGTTGGCGTTGTATTTTTCAAGGGCGTCGCGGATGTTGTCCAGGCCGAAGCCATGGTTGATGGAATCGGCTTTGCTGGTGGTGAAAACAGCGTTGCAGCGGGGCGGAGCGGTGTTGGTGATTTGGCAGTAGAGGGTTCCTGTTTCTTCCATCAGAAGAAGATCGATGCTTTTTTCTGTCTGCTCCGACAGGCGGTCGCAGGCTTCGATGGCATTGTCGAGGGCATTGCCAAAGATGATGCAGAGATCGCGTGGGTCGATGGGAAGTGCCCTTTGAATGCGTATTTTTGTGGTGAGGGTGATGTTTTTGCTGGCGGCCAGCGACTGTTTGGCGCTGAGGATGGCATCCAGGGCATTGTTGCCGGTGTGGATGGATGGCGCAGCGGCATGAAACTCTTCGCTCAGGTCAGCGAGATAACGCCTGGCGTTCGAAATGTCTTCAGCGTCCAGATACCCTTTTAAGGCTGTGAAGTGGCCATTGATATCATGGCGGATGCGGCGCAGCTCGTTTTGCCTGAGGATGATCTCATCCAGATGCTTGAGCTGTTGCCGCATCTGCTGTTCGGATTGTTCCTGCCGGTGAATGATCTGAGTCTGTCTCGCAGAACGCTGATAAAGATAAAGGGCTAGAAAAGTAGTAACGTACAAACCAAGAGATGAAACCATCGCCGGTGAATTATACGTCGAATCATCTAGTGTATAAAGCATCCAATAAATCATGAATGAAGCCAATATCGAAGTAGAGAACAGTACTACAAAAATAAACCAGTATGTCCATCCAAGTTCAATTTGTTTCAAGTTGCTTCTCACGCGAATAGCATAACAAACGCCGAACGCTGATCCTTTCGAAACAACAACGCCTAAAACGAGATAAGCAGGAATATTAACGATTTCATATGCAGTAATTTTAAAGCATAGGCCAATGACATTCAAAACAATGATTTCAAAACCCGCCATAATCACCCAAATGGAAAGCGCCAAAAAAACTTTTTATGCAACTGACCTTTATAAAAGTATAATGAGACAATAAAGGCAACCAGTATCATTCCTATTGCGTTATTTAAATTATACATAAGATAAGTGTTGGCTAACTGTATCGTTATTGTCAATACCAGAAGGCCGAATACATACTGCCAAATGGCAAAAGACCTTCGTTTCTCAAAAAAAGCATCGAACATCATAAAAAACATCGCAGCCTCGACAGGGGCAGTAAGGGTGTATGCAAGGTCAATGATACTCATAGGGTAAATTTCTCCCTTTGAAAACGCATAAAGGCATCGGCAGCGTTTTGTTTATAAGCACGGCCCACCGGGATGAATGCATCACAGTCATCAAGGATGATGACTGTGCGGTTGAGTTTTCGTGTGACTGTGTTGCCCTGCGCGTCGGTGATGCGCTCTTTATTGCTCATTTTGCGAATGTGCTGCATATTGACCAGAAAGGAATCGTGTACCCTGCAGAAAGCGCCTGCAAGCTCCCGGGCAATGTCTTTGAGATTTTTATAGATGGTGTAGTCTGGTCCGGTTTTTGTATGAATGATGACTGAGTGGCCCTGGGCTTCGAAATAAAGGATATCCTCACAGCGCAGGCGCAAGCTTTGGCGGCTGTCGCTGAAGGTGTAGGTGCGACGGCGTTTGGCGAGCAGTTTTTTGAAATGGGCCAGGGCTTCGTCAAGTTCATCCGGTGCGACAGGCTTGTGCAAAAACCATACACCGCTGAATTTGAACCATTCTTCCACGTATTCGTGGTGGCTGGTGACAAATACAACCAGCACGGTGTCGTCGATGGCGTAGAGG
>CAUDRX010000191.1 GCA_958451915.1 uncultured Peptococcaceae bacterium | reverse complement strand
CGATTTGCCATTGAGCAAGAAGTGTTCGTGCTTGCTGATGTAAATTATCGTTTATATGTGAGGAGAGAAAATGTTTGGTGATATCAATTGGACTGCTATTTCAGCAACAGCAACGTTTTTGACAGTCATTGTTGCTGTGGGCGGGTATATCATAACCTGGAATATGAATAAAGCTAATATGAAGCAACAAAATAGATTTTTTCAGGAAGAATTTAGGCCAGTATTAGTTATTCAACAGACAGGGTATGGAGGCACATTTCAAATAACAAATATAGGCAATAGAGCTGCAAAAAAGATTACGATTGAGCTCAGTGTTCCGTCTGGAGAAGATATAAAGACAGAAAGAGACACTATTTTAGAACAGAGGTATTGCTTGCAACCAAATAGTGCAGTGGAATATATCTGGAGAGAGCATTCAAAGATTAAGGATAATACCAAGGTTGACGTGAGTTTAAGATATAATTCTTTGTCGGGTATAGAATATTTGGATAGCATACAAATTATATGGCATAAAATATTCGATTTTGAATAGGAGGACTGCATATGTCCCGGTCATTTACAGAAGCTGATTATGAAAAATCCGTACTTGAACTTTTTAAGGATATTCTGGGGTACAATTACATCTACGGACCAGATGTTGAGCGCGATTATCACTCGCCGTTGTACGAGAACGTGTTGTTGCCGGCACTGCAGCGGGTCAATCGGAAGCTTCCCTTAGAAGCGCTCAACGAAGCGGTGTATAAGCTCAAAAATTTTGAGACGGGCACGCTGGTACAGAAAAACATGACGTTCATGGATTATCTGCAGAATGGTGTGCCAGTGAAGTATTTTGAAAAGGGCGAAGAACGTTCGACACTGGTTTATCTGGTTGATTTTCAGCATCCGGACAATAACGATTTTACGGTTGCCAATCAATGGACGGTGATCGAGAATTCAGAGAAACGTGCAGACGTGATTTTGTTTGTCAATGGTTTGCCGTTGGTGGTTGTTGAGTTGAAGTCACCTTCTCGAGAAGAGACAAATGCCTCGGCAGCGTACCGGCAGTTGCGGAATTATATGCACGAGATTCCGTCACTGTTTGTTTACAATGCCATTTGTGTGATGAGCGATCTAACAACTTCCAAGGCGGGCACGATTACCTCTGGTGAAGACCGTTTTATGGCGTGGAAAACAAAAGATGGGCGTTATGAAAACACGCAATATGCTACGTTTGATACGTTTTTTGAAGGTTTGTTTGAAAAAGAACGCTTTCTGGATATCCTGAATAATTTTATTTGCTTTAATGTAGATGGCCCGAATACCTTTAAAATTTTGGCTGGGTACCATCAATACTTTGCGGTAAAGAAGGCAGTAACGTCTACTGTGCATGCTACCGAAACGGATGGGAAAGGTGGCGTTTTCTGGCATACACAGGGAAGCGGTAAATCGTTGTCGATGGTTTTCTATGCGCATTATTTACAGGAGGCGTTGGAAAGTCCGACGATTGTTGTCATCACCGACCGAAACGATTTGGATGATCAGCTTTATGGACAATTTGCACGGTGTAAGGATTTTTTGCGTCAGGTGCCACAACATGCTGAGAATCGGAAGCATCTTAAAGAGTTGTTGGAGAATCGTCAGGCAAACGGCATTATTTTTACGACGATGCAGAAGTTTGAAGAGAGCGATGAACCACTGTCTGAGCGTCGCAATATTATTGTTATGGCGGATGAAGCGCATCGCGGTCAGTATGGTTTAAATGAAAAGGTCGTTGTAAAGAAAAAGGCCGACGGTGAGCTGGAAGCAAAGACAGTTGTCGGGATAGCGCGTATTATTCGCAATAGCCTTCCGAATGCGACGTATATTGGCTTTACGGGAACGCCGATCTCATCGAAGGATCGCAGCACACGCGAGGTGTTTGGTGATTATATTGATGTCTATGATATGACACAGGCTGTTGAAGATGGTGCGACGCGGCCTGTTTATTATGAAAGTCGCGTGATTCATCTGAAGTTGGATGAGAACACTTTGCGGCTGATCGATCAGGAATATGATACGATGGCGCAAAACACCGATCCGTATGTTATTGAGAAAAGCAAAAAAGAATTGGGGCAGATGGAAGCCATTCTTGGCGCTGAGCAGACGATCAATTCTTTGGTAGAGGATATTTTGGATCATTACGAACATTATCGCGCCAATATTTTGACCGGTAAGGCCATGATCGTTGCTTATTCTCGGCCGATCGCGATGAAAATCTATAAGCGTATGCTGGAATTACGTCCGACATGGACGGAGAAAGTTGCTGTGGTGATGACGCAGGGTAACAACGACCCCGAAGAATGGCGAGAGGTGATTGGCAATAAAGCGTATAAAGAAGAGCTTGCAAGAAAGTTCAAAGATAATGAGTCTTCACTGAAAATTGCTATCGTTGTTGATATGTGGTTGACAGGGTTTGATGTGCCGTCGTTGGCGACGATGTATGTATATAAGCCAATGTCTGGGCACAATCTGATGCAAGCAATCGCGCGCGTGAATCGCGTTTATAAGGATAAAGAAGGTGGACTTGTTGTCGACTATGTTGGGATTGCGTCGGCGTTGAAGCAGGCAATGAACGACTATACTTCGCGTGATAAGAAGAATTATGGCAATATGGACATTGCAAAAGCGGCTTATCCAAAATTCTTAGAGAAGCTTTCGGTGTGTCGTGATCTGTTATATGGCTTTGATTATTCGGCGTTTATGACTGGGAGCGATCTTGACAAGGCAAAGACCATCAGTGGAGGTGTCAATTTCTTATTTGGCAAGAGTGTGAGTGAGCACGATCGTCCTGATGCGGAGAAAACGCAGAACGTGTATATTAAAGAAGCGTTGCTTTTGAAACAGGCGCTGTCGTTGTGTGGCAGTTTGGTTGATGAGCAGATGCGTTTTGAGGCAGCTTTCTTTGAAGCGGTCAGAACCATGATTGTGCGTATTCTCTCGGAGGGGCCTGGAAAGAAATTTACCTTGCCAGAAGTCAATGTGCGCATCAACGAGCTTTTAAAGCATAGCATTCAGAGTGAAGGGGTCATTAATTTGTTTTCTGATTTGCAAACGGAATTTTCGTTGTTTGATCCTAAATTTTTAGAAGAAGTCTCGAAAATGAAGGAGCGCAATCTTGCTGTGGAAATGTTGAAAAAGCTGATTGCAGATCAGGTATCTGTCTATCGTCGGTCCAATGTTGTGAAATCAGAAAAATTCTCGGAAATCCTCAAAAGCTCGATGAATCGGTATTTGAATGGGATGATTACAAATGAGGAAGTGATTGAAGAGCTGTTAAAACTTGCCAAGGAAATCGCTGCAGCGAATGCTGAAGGCGAAAAACTTGGATTGACAGCAGACGAGCTTGCTTTTTATGACGCTCTCACTAAACCACAAGCGATAAAAGATTTTTACGAGCATCAGGAACTGATCGATCTTACAAAAGAGCTGACAGAACTTCTGCGAAAGAATCGCACCATCGATTGGCAGAAAAAAGAAAGTGCCCGCGCAAATATGCGGCGCATTGTCAAACGCTTGCTGAAGAAGCATCGTTATCCACCAGAAGGCATGGAAGATGCTGTAAAGACTGTTATGAGTCAATGCGAGATGTGGGCGGATAATGTGATGGAGAATATGGTTGTAGCATATCCGCAGTTGAACGAAGTCAACTCATCTTTAATGAGTCAAGTTGCAGAGAATGGAGTACCCTATGGGATAAAGTGATTTAACAGCTTCAATAGAAATGAACCGTAAAATGCACGGAGCTTTTTGTGCATTTTACGGTTCTTGTATTTTTATAGTAATATGGAATAAAATTAATCCATTATTATTGAGTGTATATTAGCAAGTTTAATGTTAAAAACACGGACTAATGGTATTGTGATAAATTTTGATAAAGTTGCTTTAATTCTGGGGTATTAAGACGTTTATTTCGTTTTATAACCGGAAATATACTTTCGACTAGCTTTCCTAGTTCTATTTCTTGTTCTTTGAGTGTGTGATAAAGGGAGTCTATTTGGCTTTTTAGTATAGGTTCCTCGTCTTTCCATTCAGCTTGTTTAGTTCGATAGTTTTCTAGCTCAGTGTTTAGCAAAGCGGCAAGGTAATTCAAAAAGGCGACTTGAATATCGTGAGAAAATCTCTTTGTAGTTTCATTGCTAGATAACACATTATTGTACATTGACCGTAGTTCTGATAGAGTTGGCGCCACTTCTGGTTGTGCAGATAATACATGAAGTACTAGTGGACTGGTGGTCTTGCAAGTGGAAAAAGTATCAGCAAGCAGTTTAAAATCTTTCTCTAGTGTTATTAATTTTTCATCAGAAGCATTTTTTAGATTACTAAATGCCTGCA
>CAUDRX010000190.1 GCA_958451915.1 uncultured Peptococcaceae bacterium | reverse complement strand
ACAGCTCCTGAATGAACTCTCGTGCCATATCTGCTGCAACCTGATCCGTGATGTTAATGGGCTTCATCTTCAGCGACCTCCTTCTTTACTGCTTCTGCTGGTGCTGCTGCGTTCTTCTCATTCTTGAGAATGTCAAACACTTCTGCCACCGTGTACAGGTTGCCCGCATTATCCTCGATACACTTCCGAGTTTTGATATAGGATTCGTCAAACAAATCGTACATGAGGTCGCTTACAACGGTGCCATCCTTCCAGTTGATGGATGCGCTTGAACCAATAATCGTAGTCAGGACGCCAATGTAATCGTGTTTTACACTAAGCGCATTGAGCATCTCTCGGTAACCGCTATAGCACGCATGCCGATCGATATGGGGCTGACGAATACGATCCTTCATCAAATCAGAGCGACCTTGCATATCAGAACCACGAACTGCTTCAACCTTGCAGCTGGAATACAGTCGCCATTCACAGTAGGTGCGAATAGCGAACCGATGGGTCTTCCAAATTGACACAAAGAAATCTTTCGTAAGTTCCGTGTCATACGGCGAACGCTGAAAAATGTAGCTTCGACTATTTGCCTTTTTCTCAACACAAGTTCGGAACTCGCCCTCATCACAATCGTTCAGCGTGCCAACATAACCAATAGAGATTCGATCACTATTGGAGTCAAGATAAACCAGCGTCTTGCAGCGCTTCAGGAAATTAACAATTGCAGCTTCGTCATCTTCAGTGCAGCAAGCACGGTCCATGACCATAGTAAGTTTAAATTGAGCTTCTTCAAGACTTTTATTTCTCTCACGAATAGCGTTATATTTATCTTCGATATCATTTTGGATTTCACGAATGTATCGCTCCTGCCGAGAAATTTCGTTTGCATAATCCTTCTTGCAAAATCCCTTCAGAGCGCCACGCAACTTCTTACCATAGAAATCGCCGGTCTCGTATGCCTTCTCCATGTATTTGCCGAAAGATTCGTTGTCCTGATCGTAAAGAGTGCGCAGCATTGCCTTCTCATCATCAGTCAACGGCTGATCAGCGAAAAGCCACGGCATCAGGTTAGGCAAACAACTCGCCGCCATGTGCATGGCCTGAATCAAATTCTTCTTAGCACAAACAACGACAACGCCCTGCTTTTCTTCGTTCTGATATACATAGACGTTTCCATTCTTATCGATGTACTGAGCTGCGACATCCATGCTCTTCCAACCGACAGCTTCGTAATCCGCATTATACTTCTTGAACTCAGAGATAATGGTATCTGCTTTCTTATCGTCGATTGACTGAAACATGATGCCATACTTCATCTGATTGAAAGCATTATCTTCATGAACGAACATGTCCTTAGCGAACTTTTCGTCATCGCCCATATAGAACTGCTGACAATCAATAATCGACTGAATGCAATGTCCTCTCGAAATAGAATGTTTAATGCGGTCATCATTGATCAGAACGCGCAGTACAGACAACACCACATTATCGTTGAGATTGCTGTTGTCACAATTCAAAATCAACGGATATGCTTCGTTGCAATCTCTCGAACCGATCTTGCTGAAATAAGCTGTGAAAGCCATATGTATTTCCTCCTATTTAATTTCAAAGCCCAGATACTGGACACATATAAGGCAGACTTTAACCGGCCTGCCAGCGGCTGCAGTGTTTAGAATATCGTTGTAACCAATAACGAATTCAGTTGTTTATTTTCGGATCAGCGCGATCAGTTCATACCGGTCGCATTGTCGTGCTTGGAGATGGAAGCCAGATATACCTCATCGCCAACGCCCAGCTCAGACAGCGGAGTGTTCAGCTGTGCCACCGTCAGAATGCAGCCATCCAGAGTGCTCTGACCATTTGCGTAGTTCACGCCATGCTTTGCGAACACATCCTTCGGGGTCATGCTGGTAGCAACAACGTCCTCGATCTTGTCGTCATTAGTGGTAACCCAAATCTTAATCATAGTATGTACTCCTTTTTAATTTGAAAAATATCGTTTACTCGTTAAAATGCCGGACGTATTGCGCAGGAACATCCGGCGTGGAACCTCAGCGGCGCTCTTACTCGGCGTCTGCGTCCTCACCATCGATAGTGATTGCAGCATTCATGGCAGCCTCATCAGCGTTGATGGACTCCATAGCGGCTGCGATCTGCTCCTCGATCTTGGTGCCGCGAACAATGGTCAGACCAATCATGTCGCGAACCCACTCCTTGATCTCCGCCTCAGACTTCATACCAGCAGGAACAGGACGGCTCAAAACGGCAACCTTATCGCCAGTGACTGCATCCTGAGCAAAAGCCACGCCGAACTTGCTGATATCATCCTTAGAAGCAACAGCAATGGCGCTCACAAGCTTCTTTTCCTTGCCCTCGCCCTCATACAGCTTCAAAGCCTCGGGACGGAACTTCTCGACCTTCTTCAGGGTAGCGACATCGTATGCGGAAGTGACGAACAGGTTGTTGAACTTAACGATTGCTTTCATAATGTTTTCTCCTTTGTAATTAAAGATTGATATGTAAACGGGCAATCACCCGTTGTACCTTATGCGGTTTGCAGTAGCTCCTTCATATCATCCAGAGCCTCGTCCCATGTATCGGCCGACTGAATAAACTGACCACTATCCGCCGATACAATTTCATAGTGGCCGTCGACATACTTGATGTTCATAAGCATCACTCCAATTTACTTCTTCTGTTTAGTGGCAAAAAAATAAAATCACAGAAGTGATTTGCAAGTAAGTTTTGTTGGACACGGCTCCCAAAGTCTCTGCGAGCACCAAGTAATCGTTGTTTTTCCACTCTCAAATGGATCTAACATCTCTACAATTGGGCAATCTCCATTAAATCTTACGATACGCCCTCTTTTGTGGCGATTCACATCGGTTTTAGACACTTCATTGCCGATTCTTACTAATTGTCCAACATGTAAATCGTATTTCATACAACTGTCTCCTCTGTAATTGTCCATGTGTGACGATAGCCAGCAGGAACGTCTGCAACACGCGCTCCCCAATTGTCAATGTAGGTATCTTGCATACTTTCTGCATCATTTACGTCGTGTTCATTCAAACACTCTAAGAACAAATCCTGCATCCTATCTACCGCGTCTGCATGATTCGCATAAACATGTTCCACGCCCGAAAACGCCCATTCGTCGGGATTTTCGACACAGTCATAAAGGACATAAACCTCCATACTGGCACCTCCTAATCAAAGCATTTCACAAAACTCGCCAAGCTTGATCCACAGCCAATATGTACTCTGATCCATCCGAACAACATCAGGGACACCGCGAATAAGCGCCCACTCATGCGCTCTCTTAAACAAACTTGCACACGCCGCTTGTTCCTGTTTGGTAAACTGTTCGTTCCAGAGCCTACGGCGAGTGCCACTGTTCCAACGAGCGCCTTCCCGAGTTTCGCAAACAAACATAAACGGAATCGTCTCGAGAACCTCATCATGTGACATGATGATCATAATGCTTAGCTCCTTTCATTTTCAGTTGTAGGGCTGAGTTCTTTTACTTTGTCGACTGCATAGTCGATTACATCAGTGACATATTCAGTTGCGTTGTTGATATTATCTTGTGTAAACATATCAGCAGCGAGCATCTTATAACAGGTCTTGGAAGAAGGAGTAAAGACAAGGACTAATAGACTTACAATTGTCACAATTGACACCTTGACGGCAGTCTTGCGTCCCTTTAAGACGTTTTCGTCCTTTTCTCCATAGCGATCGCGAGTTTCCAGCCAATCAAACCACAAATAACCAGAGATGGCAATAAAACTAATAGAAGCGAAAAGCGCCAAAATCTGAATGGTGTCAGCCATGCCAATCAGATAAAACACCCACGGACTGATAATAGAATTCATAATACTTTGTTCCTTTCATTTTTGTGTGTTGATATTCGAATATGGTGCTACCGACCCGACTCGAACGGGCACGTTGTCGCCAACAGGAGATTTTAAGTCTCCGGTGTCTGCCATTCCACCACGGTAGCATATAAAAGAAAATCAGAAACAGCCAACATTCGTTTTACGTTCCAGTTTACTGGCTACCTGAAGGGTATTCGTCCGACAGCTACTCGGCTTGCACCTTATTTCCCTTCCTATTTGGCTCAGCATCATTTACCGGTGTGATGCCTGTCGTTTGCCAATGAACGGCCAATCCCCGATCTAGCTGGAACAACTGATTTTCTACTCCTCATTTTGTTAGAGACCTAATGAGCAAAGATGTCTACCTACACCGGTTGTGGACGGACTTACCCGGCTGGATTTGTATGTAGGAGTCTCAAACCGTCGCACACCATGGAGCAGCGAATGGGAGTCGAACCCACGCCATCGACTTGGAAGGACGATGTACTAACCGTTATACGACCGCTGCATATAAACCCGGCTTAC
>CAUDRX010000189.1 GCA_958451915.1 uncultured Peptococcaceae bacterium | reverse complement strand
ATTCGGGAAGACCTCCTTTCTGCTGGGATTCGTACACATCGCGATAGATCCCGCAGGTCGCCAGCAGGGTCTGGTGGTCGCCGCTGGCGGCGACGCGGCCGTCGTCCAGGACGACGATCTGGTCGGCATGGGCGATCGAGGAGACGCGCTGGGCGATGATGATCTTGGTCGTGTCCGGGATATAATCACGCAGGCCCTGCTGGATCTTCGCATCGGTCCTGGTGTCAACGGCGCTCGTGGAATCATCGAGGATGAGGATCTTCGGCGCTTTGAGAAGGGCGCGGGCGATGCACAGGCGCTGCTTCTGGCCGCCGGAGACGTTGGTGCCGCCCTGTTCGATGTGGGTCTCGTAGCCCTCGGGCAGCTGGTCGATGAATTCATCGGCACAGGCCAGACGGGCCGCCCGGCGGATCTCTTCGTCTGTGGCGTCTTCCTTGCCCCAGCGCAGGTTCTCGGCGATGGTGCCGCTGAAGAGCTCGTTTTTCTGGAGCACCATGGCCACCTCGCTGCGCAGCACCTCGAGGTCATAATCGCGCACATCCACCCCGCCTACCAGCACCCGTCCGGCGGTCACATCGTAGAGACGGGGGATGAGCTGCACCAGCGAGCTCTTTGAGGAGCCGGTGGCGCCAAGGATGCCCACGGTGCTGCCGCTCGGAAAGACGAGGCTGATGTCTTCGAGCACCTCTTTGCCCCCGTCGCCGTCGCGGTAATGGAAGCCCACATGCTCAAAACGCACCTCGCCGTCGCGCACCGTCTCAACCGGCGAATCAGGGCTCCGGATCGTGCTCTCCTCACTGAGGATCTCGCCAATGCGGCGTACCGGCGCCGCTGAGATGAGGATCATCACAAAAACGAAGGAGACCATCATCATGCTCATGAGGATCTGCATCGCATAGGTAAAGAGCGCTGTCAGCGCCCCGGTCGTGAGACCAAGGGCGGCATCGTTGCCGCTTGCGATGACCGCCTGGGCGCCGAACCAGCTGATCAGCATCATGCCTGTGTACATGCAGATCTGCATGATCGGTCCGTCCAGGGCCACCACACATTCTGCCAGGGTGTAGATGCGGCGGATCACGGCGCTGACGCGGTCAAACTTTGCCGTCTCCGTCGCTTCCTGGTTGAAGGATTTGACCACGCGGATGCCGCGCACATCCTCCTGCACCACATTGTTCAGTTCATCGTAGTTCGTGAAGATCTTTGAAAAGAGCGGATAGGCCACAAAGATCGTGACCCCCATGGCCACTGCCAGCACCGGCAGCACCCAGAAAAAGATCATCGAGACTTCACGGTCCACATTGTAGGCAGCGATGATCGCAAAGACCATCAGCATCGGCTGGCGCACCGCCATGCGGATCATCATGTTGTAAGCGTTGCGCACATAGGTGATGTCTGTCGTCAGGCGGGTGACGATCGATGAAGTCGAAAAGCGGTCGATGTTTGCAAAAGAAAACGTCTGCACCCGCGCGAACATGTCGGCGCGCAGGTTCGCAGCGAACCCTGCCGACGCATAGGCGCCGCGGTACGCCGCTGCCACCCCGCTGGCACATTGCAGGCAGGCAAAGAGCAGGAGCAGGCCGCTGTAGAGGAGCACCTGGCCGAGGTCGCCCGCTTCGATGCCCCGATCGATGAGGATACTCATCCAAAACGGGATGGCGATCTCAAAGAGCGCCTCGATGCCCGCAAAAAAGATCGTCTGGAACGTCGCTGCCTTGTACTGGCGCACGCTCCCCAGGATCTTTCTCAGCATAGGAAACCATCCTTTCATCTTTCAGTGTGAAGTAAAAAAAAGACGCCCACTGCATGGACGTTCTGAGCGGGGCGCGCCGCTGGAAACAGGCGGACAGCGCCCGCCGCTGTCTAATATCTGACAAATTCGCCGTCCACCAGCATCGGCGCCACCAGCGCATTGTGGAGCTGCGGCTGAAAATAATCGCCTGTATCAAACCAGAACTGACACTTGCGGCGGTCCCCCGCCTTGTAACAGGCGCTCGACGGCGGCACATCCACCGTCGCCAGAAGACGGCCGCCCAGTGCTTCCAGCGTGCGGCGGCTCGCTTCGTTGTCGGGATTGCAGGTGATGATGGCTTCGCGCATGCCCAGCTCACAGGCAAAATGCAAGAGCAGCTTTGACGCCTTCAGGGCGTAATGATTGCCCCGGTGCTGCCGGTAGACCCGGTAGCCGATATTGCCCGAATAAGCGATCTCCGCATGTGTGCCCACGCGCAGGTCGCAGTGGCCCAGCTCTTTGCGCATCTCGCTGGCCGCCACGATCTTGAAAAAATAGCACGGCAGCCCGCCCACATAGTCCGAGCCCCACTCGAACTGGCGCAGGAGCAGCCGGATCTCGCCGTCGGTCAGATGCGTCGTGTCCTGTGCCTTCAGCGGATGCAGGATGTTTTTCAGAAAAGCCATCACGTTTCCCCCCATTCTCACCTGCATTGTAACATAAGGACGCGCACGCGGGCAACCGCGCGACACAGCGGAAACGACAAAGCCCCGCAAAACTTTTCCGGAACTGTGGAAAAGTGCGGGGCTTTTGTGCGTCAGACAGACGCGATCAGTCATTTTTGATGAACTTTTTGCCTTTGAGCAGGCTGAAGGTGGCGTGGCGTTTGACGTTGCCGGTGAGGGCACTGCCGACGAGAGAGACGCCGACGATGATGGCAAACCACATGAGCATCGTCGAGAACTGGATGCCATGGTTGCAGTAGCTGATGATGACAGGCACAAGGATGGAGTCTACCAGCATGACGACGTTCATCGAACCCATCTCCGCAGAAACCGTGGTGCGCAGCTGTGGGTCGACCACGCGGATGAGGGCCACACCCGACGGACAGGTGCCGGTGGCACAGCCCCAGACACCGAGCAGACGCTCAAAGTCGTAATGGCCGCCGATGCGGCTGGCGAAGAACCAGCAGATCAGGAAGGTGGCCACAGCGACAACAGCAGAAACGATGAAGATCGGCGCCAGCCATTTGCCGATGACGCTGAGCTGTACAGCCATGAAAGCGGCGCAGATCATAAAGTCGGTGGTAAAACCAGTGATGCGTGTCTGCAGCCCATCGTCAAAATACTGCTTCATACCGGTCTTGTTGAGGATGAAGCGCACGAGATAAGCAACGAACATACCGATGAAGAAGGTCATGGAACCAAAGATCTGCACAAACTGGTTCGGGATCGCAGTGAGAAAATCACAGATCGGCACGGCAATGACGTAACAGATGCCGGTGAGGGCCACGCAGAATGCGAGGGAGTCGATGTTGCCGTTGTAGGTGGTGATCTTACCGGCAGCTTCGCTCTGTTCTTCGGTCTTCAGCACACCTCGGGTGATGGAACGGTCGATCTTTGCCGGGTAGCTGGCAAGACCATGCTTGATGCCGTAGCGGCTGATCGGTACCCCGACGCCGTAGGCAAAGAGGAAACCGATGACAGCGAAAGCGATCGCCACCTGCTGCGCGCCTTCGAGCCCGTTTGCTTCGACCATGCCGCCGAACGTCGTCGCCTGGCCAGGGCCGTGGTCAAACCCGAATGGGATGAGCAGCCCGTATTCCGGTGCCATGGCAAAAGCGCCGCCGACCAGCACGAGCACAAAGTAACCGATGAGCGGCTGGATGGCATAGAGCATGTTCCAGACACAGCCCATGCCGATGGAACCTTTGAACTGTTCCTTGGAAGAGTTGATGCCCTCTTCCTGCGGGGTGTTGGTCAGCCCCATAGAGATAAAGGTAAAGATAAAGAAGATGCTAACGATCTCATTGAGGGCGTCGAAAGACACACCGATCGATGTCAGCACGCCGGTATTCATGAGGATGAACCCCACGATCCCGCCGATGACGCAGGCAGGCATGAGGATGTTGCCCAGCGGTCTGATGATCGCACGCAGCACGACCCCAGCCAGGAGCATGATGCCCACCCATGAAAATGTTGTTACGACATCCATGATAATGTCGCCTCCTTAAAATGATTTATGGGACCCATTATACAACTTTCACGATAAAGTGACAATTGTCAGCAGAATGTGGACATATGACATTTTCTGATCATCCGATAAGCGGCGCTTCTCGCTTCCCGCAGCGCAGCGCGCACAGGAACGGTTTCCGGTAGGCGGCGCCGGCCTCCTGTGATAAAATGGAGACAATACCGAAGAAAGCAGGTGATCTTTCGATGAAGATCTATCACAACGGACCGATCGTCACCATGGAAGACGAATGCCAGTCCGCCGAAGTGCTCGTCGAAGAAGGCGGGCGCATCGCCTTTGTCGGCAGCCGCGCAGAAGCGGCGCCTTATCTGGCGCGGGAGGACGCCGAGATCGTCGATCTCAGAGGCCGCACCCTGATGCCGGCCCTCCTCGACGCCCACAGCCACATCTCCGACACCGCCATGCTCCTCAAATCTGCCAACCTCCAGGAAGCGAAGAGCTTTGAGGAGATCGTCGCCATCCTCCGCGATTTTATCGATCAGCACGAC
>CAUDRX010000188.1 GCA_958451915.1 uncultured Peptococcaceae bacterium | reverse complement strand
TTTATTTTTAAAATATGTATAGAGTGTAATTTCAATAGGAGAAATGATTAGATGTTTGTAATTTTAATTAGTCGAATCTTAAAAATCACAATATAATCGATACAATCATGTTCTTTTTTTCAAGATATTTAAGGATGTTTTAAACTGTATAATAAAATAGTAGATATCGCGAATATATTTTGGAAAGGAGAACTGTCATGAAACAAGAGAAGATTTTTTCATCGGTTGATCAGATCAAAGGCAAATTAGGGATGTCACAACAGGAGGCAGAAAAATTGTCAGTGATCGTGGAGACGTATCCAATGGCAGTTCCTGAGTACTATCTTTCATTGATCGATCCAGATGACCCAGAAGACCCGATTCGAAAAATGTGCATCCCAAGTGTATCAGAAATGAATCGTTCAGGAGAGATCGATACGAGTGGGGAAGCGGATAATACAGTTGCTTTAGGATTGCAGCATAAATATCCGCAGACTGTGCTGATCTTATCAACCACCACTGCGCGATGTATTGCAGACACTGTTTTCGTAAGCGAATGGTCGGAGCGACAGAAGATGAGATCAACAATAACTTTTTGTCGACCGTTGATTATATCAAGGCCCATCCAGAAGTGAACAATATTTTGATCACTGGCGGAGACGCACTGATGCTATCTCATGGGATGCTCAAACGCTACCTGGAGGCTTTCACTGATATGCCTCAGCTGGATTTTGTTCGCTTTGGTTCGCGTTTACCTGTTGTTTTTCCGGAGAAGATTTTGGCTGATGATGAATTGCAGAGATTGTTCAAAGAATATGCGCCTAAAAAGCAGATCTTTTTGATCACCCAATTCAATCATCCACGAGAAGTAACAGAGAGGGCAGAGGCGTGCATTCGATTTTTTAGAGAGTGCGGCATCATTGTTCGAAATCAGACCGTTCTTTTGAAAGGTGTCAATGATGATCCTGACGTATTAGGCACGCTCCTTCGAAAACTGACCCGGATCGGAGTTTTACCATATTATATTTTTCAATGTCGCCCTGTGCGTGGCGTCAAAGATCGTTTTCAAGTACCACTGGCCGATGGCGTAAAGATCGTTGATGCGGCAAAATCACAGCAAAACGGTCAGGGTAAGGCTTTCAGGTATTGCATGTCCACACCGAAAGGAAAGGTAGAGATCTTGGGGCTGCTTCCAAATGGTGAGATGTTGTTCAAATTTCACCATTTGGAAGCAGCCCCAAGATCAGGGCAGGATTTTTAAAATGGCAGTAGCAGAGGATCAATGCTGGATCGAAGTATGAAATAAAAGAACGCAGTACAAATTCTGTACTGCGTTTTTACATTTCTGGAAAAGATAAGAGGGCAGAGAAAAATAAAAAAACCGGTCTCAACAGAGACCGGTTAGTGCGCCATGAAGGACTCGAACCTTCGACACCCTGATTAAAAGTCAGGTGCTCTACCACCTGAGCTAATGGCGCAAACTGGGGTAGCAGGATTCGAACCTACGAATGACGGAGTCAAAGTCCGTTGCCTTACCGCTTGGCTATACCCCAAAACTCAATTTTTAGAAGGGTGGGTGATGGGAATCGAACCCACGAAATGCCGGAGCCACAATCCGGTGCGTTAACCACTTCGCCACACCCACCATATTTAATTTACAACGTGCCTAGAGGGATTCGAACCCCCGACCCTCGGATTAGAAGTCCGATGCTCTATCCAACTGAGCTACAGGCACACAGCGGGTGATGGGAATCGAACCCACGTAGCTGGCTTGGAAGGCCAGAACTCTACCATTGAGTTACACCCGCAAAGCTTAACAAAAAATATCGGGGCGGAGGGATTCGAACCCCCGACCCCATGGTCCCAAACCACGTGCGCTACCAAACTGCGCTACGCCCCGACAACGTTTAATATGATATCATAACGTAAAGGCTTTGTCAAGAAGTTTTTTAGATGCGACTCAAGTTTTCACTCAGTCCCAGACTAAGAAATGTTAATCGGGGCGGAGGGATTCGAACCCCCGACCCCATGGTCCCAAACCACGTGCGCTACCAAACTGCGCTACGCCCCGACAACATATCGAATTTTACTACATGACTATCTGGCTTGTCAACACTTTATCTCAAAAATTTTACGAAAACCTTCGAAAAGCTTAGTCAATGGTCCGACGCCGCAGACTTTGCATCCGATTATCGATCTCGTTGATGAGATCCGCGCAGGATTTCAGCTCTGCAGAGACACTTTCCGGGTCAGCAATCTTCTTTTTATATCTGATCTTGTGTTCCAGGGTTGCCCAAAACTCCATGGCGATTGAACGAAATTGGATCTCGACAGGAATGTCTTTTCTGCCTTGTGAGAGGTAGATTGGGATAGAGACAATAAGATGAAGACTGCGATAGCCATTTTCTTTAGGAGTGGCGATATAATCCTTGCGTCGGAGAATCGTGATGTCTTCCTGAGTTTTGATCATATCGCTCAGGGTGTAGATATCATCAAGGAAGGAACAGATCACGCGTGCGCCAGCAATATCAGTGAGTGATCTCTGGATATTTTCAACTGAGATCGGTTGGCCGCGGCGTTGCATTTTTTCTACGATGCTGTCTGGAGATTTTAACCGGGTAGAGATGGATTCAATCGGGTTGCGATCGTGACGAAGGTTGAATTCATCGTCGAGTGCGTTTAACTTTGTTTCGACGATATTGAGCGCGACACGGTATTCCATCATCATATATTTAAAAACGTCTGATCGTTTGAGTGCACGGATCGGATCTTCGCTTGCTTCAACAAGATTTTTTTTGAACGCTTCCTTTGGTATCGGCATGTTATCCATTATGATCAGCAACCCCTTTACAGGTTATTCTTTGATAAAAGAAGCTGCCCAGTGCTCATCGATTGTCTGAACTTGATTGACTGCTTCTTGTTTTTTAAGTTTTTCGGCGTATTCGGTCGCGAAGTAGACATAATAATCTTTTGAGAAATCGACACTTGCCATATCGTGGTCATCTCCAAGAATATAAACGATCTGCGCATCCTCTTCATTAGAAGCTGGCATAAAGATACTGCTATGGATTTTACCTTTTTTCTGGAGCTGAGGTCCGTAGTGTTTCAAGTAAGCCAGTTTGATGAGTTCTACAACACGATCGTCTAATTTCGCGTCCTGAATATAGATCTTTTCCAGGAGTTTATTGATAGAGTCGACCTGGCGAACCTGATAAACACTTGCTTTGTCGCCTTCCATGCTCTGTATCATTGCAAGAATCTCATTAAGTTTATCCATTGAGTGGTCAAAGCCTGGTGGGATGAGGCAGAGAATGGTCGGAACGACAGGATCATGATAGAGCAAAGGCCCAATAACAGGGATATTTTCACCACAGTGCGGACACGTAAATCTAAAAAGGTCACCGCTAAGAATGGCTTGCTTTTTTTCAGGTTCCTTTGAGACATTGATCTCTTCATAATATGGGATGTCGATCTCTGCCTGGCAGGATGGGCATTGCGCAGAGATGATCGTTGGTTTTGACAAAAAAATTCCTCCTCATGATTAATAATGTGAACAGATATAGTATAACAAATTTTCAAGCTTTTGTGGGCGAAAAATCGCTTAATGGTTGACCGAAGAAGGAGGAAAAGACGGAGAGCCGGATGGAAGAAAAGAGGATGCTGCTGATGGCGCCGTAAACAAAAAGAAATCAAAAAAGTCGGTTGACAAAGATGGGGACATCATGTAATATATTTTTTGTTGTTACGGCATATTTGTGTCGCTGATTAATTCTAAATACAGGCGGGTGTGGCGGAACTGGCAGACGCACCAGACTTAGGATCTGGCGTCTCACGACGTGGGGGTTCAAGTCCCTTCACCCGCATTTGCGGAAATGGCTCAGTGGTAGAGCATCGCCTTGCCAAGGCGAGGGTCGCGAGTTCGAATCTCGTTTTCCGCTTTAAAAATTGCGACTGCACCAGTCGCTTTTTTTATATAATTTTATAGTCCTTAAACTTATGGTCTATCTTTTGTGATCGTAAGGGTGAAAATAAAAGGCTCATTTTAGGAGGATAATCATGAAGGTAGAAAAGAAACAGCTTGATAAAGTTCAGGTGGAATTGACCATCGAAGTTCCGGAAGAAGATTTTAAAGAATACGTTGAAAAGGCGTATCGTGATCGCAAGGGTAAGATTAATATCCCTGGTTTCCGCAAGGGCCATGCCCCACGCCAGCTCATTGAACAGTACTATGGCAAAGATTTCTTCTACTATGATGCAGCTGAACTGTGCGTGTTCCCTAAATATGTAGAAGCGATCAAAGAAAATGAAGATATCAAACCGATCGCTGAACCAAAATTTGATGTGGTAACTCTCGAAGCTGGTAAGCCTTTCGTATTTACCGCAACAGTTGATACCAAGCAGGAGATCACCCTTGGTGACTATACAGGCATCGAACTCGAAGCTGTTGACACAACTGTATCTGACGAAGATCTTCAGAAGGAGATCGATCATGCACGTGAAAACACTGCTTTGAT
>CAUDRX010000187.1 GCA_958451915.1 uncultured Peptococcaceae bacterium | reverse complement strand
CAATGGAAAGCAGGAAAGCCGCGATGACCTGCAAAGTGATCGTAGAACGAATAAGGATCAAAGCCCCAGCTAAAAGGATCGCATAGAGCACTAAAGAAAGGATCGCAACGAGCCCTGGCCCGCGATAGATCACAAACAGGAACAAAGCAAGGACAATGCAGCCGATGATCGCCGCCTGCAAGCTCTGATTAATGGCGTCAGGCCCCAACTGAGCGCCTACCGTATTTTGTTCGACGATCTCAAGATCGACTGGCAGTGCCCCAGAGTTCAATTGGACTGCCAGGTTGGAAGCTTCATCGTAAGTAGCAAAACCGCCAGAGATCGACGCTTGACCATTTGTGATCGGTTCCTGGATCGTCGGTGCAGAGATCACCTGATCATCCAAAACAATGGCGATCGCACGATTCTGATCACCCTGACTATATTTTTCACATAGATCTTCTGTTGCTGCGGCAAAGGCTTCTGCACCCTCATCATCGAACTCGATATTTACGATAAAGCGGCGGCTGGCATCTGTCGCCGTGTCATCGGTCCCCGCCTGGGCATTTTTAAGATGTGCCCCATCGACAACCGTCTCTCCATTATCCACACGCACGAACGACATCTTTGCCGTCGTCCCGATCGTACGCACAGCTTCTTCCGGATCTTCGACACCAGGAAGTTCAACCGCGATGCGATTTGAACCTTCCAGACGAACATCTGGTTCGGCAACACCGAGCCCATTGATACGGTTGTTGATGATAGAGATGGCCCCCATCATATCTTCGTTGGAAGTGCCTTCTGGCGCTTCCAAGCGGATCAGAACGCCGCCCTGCAAGTCAAGCCCGAGATTGGCATGGCTTCGATATACAGGGATCAGCGCAAACGCAGCGACCACGATCACCAAAACAGTCGCGATCACCACTGCAACTCTACTCCGTTGCATGAATAAATCCCTCCTAAGATCTGATTAAATTTAAAACCACGATACATTATATGACAAGCAATCCTCAAATAAAAGCAAAAAAGGAGCTGCATGACGCAGCTCATTTTTAAAGTCGCATCGTGGTCCAGCATCTCTGCAACGCTGTCATGCTTACTTTTTGTCTTCTGCAGAAGCCTCTTCTGTTTCGACAGCTTCGGATCCTTCTGCATCTTCTGCTTCCTTGACGGCTTCGATCTCTTCGACCGTCTCGATCTCTTCAGCGTCTTCAGCAGGCAACTCTTCTTCATCATCTTGTAAAACAGTCGCGATGTATGGCTTGGAAAGTTCGATCACCAAACCATCCGCGATCTCTACATAGATGTAGTCATCGGTGACTTGACGCACATAACCTGTGATCCCGCCGACTGTCAGAATTCGATCATTTGGTTTTAAACGGTTGAGCATCTGTTTGTGCTTATCCTGCTGTTTTTTCTGTGGTCGAACCATCAGAAAATACATCAGAGCAAAGAGCACAACGATCCAAAGGATCATCCCCATGCCAGTACCAGTACCAAGAATCAATTGATCCACACGATTTCCCTCCTCATAACCAGAATAGTACCATTTTACAATATTTCAGATGAAAACAAAACTACATTTTATAGGCTTCAAAGAACTGTTGCCGAAACTCAACATATCGATCCTGGCGGATCGCTTCACGAAGTTCCTCCATCAGGTGATTCAGGAAATAGATATTATGGATTGAGATCAAACGGTATGCAAGCATCTCATTTGCTTTGAACAGGTGACGGATATACGCCTTTGTAAAATGCTGACAAGCATAGCAGCCACAGCCCTCTTCCAGCGGTGAAAGATCTTTCAGGTATTGCTGCTGTTTGATGCTCTTGCGTCCCTCACGCGTCCAAAATGCACCGTGTCGTGCAATGCGTGTTGCCTGTACACAGTCAAACATATCAATACCATAGCCGACAGCCTGCACCAGATTATCCGGGTTCCCAACCCCCATCAGATAATGCGGTTTCCGTACCGGCATATATGGCACCGTCTCTTCCAGCAGGGCGTACATGGTTTCGTTCGGTTCTCCCACGCTAAGCCCCCCGATACCACAGCCAGGCAGATCGAACGGCGCGATCTCTTTTATGCTCTGAATACGAAGATCCGGATACATACCACCCTGAACAATACCAAACAACGCCTGTCTGTCCGGTTCTTTTTGCGCCTTTACACAGCGTTCGAGCCATCTTGTCGTACGTTCAAGAGAGTTCTTCGTATATGTACGATCGGCCGTATGGGGAATGCATTCATCAAATGCCATGATGATATCCGCCCCTAATGCATTCTCGATCTCCATCACAGACTCTGGTGTAAAGAGATGCTTGGATCCATCCAGATGCGAACGGAACATCACCCCTTCTTCTGTGATCTTACGCAGATCGCCGAGGCTGAAAACCTGAAAGCCTCCACTGTCAGTAAGTATCGGCCGGTCCCAGTTCATAAATGCATGCAAGCCGCCTAATTCACGGATCAACTCATGTCCCGGCCGCAGATACAGATGATAAGTATTGGATAAGATGATCTGACTCTTTGAGGCTTTTAACTCTTCTGGCGTCAACGTTTTAACGGCCGCCTGTGTTCCAACCGGCATAAAAGTCGGCGTGTCAATGACACCGTGAGGAGTAGAAAAGTGCCCAAGGCGTGCTCCTGTATGACTGCATTCTTTTTCTATCGTAAATTCAAAACTCATGCTTTTTCTCCTGGATCGATAAACATCGCATCACCAAACGAAAAGAACCGGTAGCGCTGGGCGACCGCTTCGTTGTAGGCAGCTAGGATCAATTCGCGCTTTGAGAGTGCACTGACGAGCATCATCAGAGTTGACTTTGGCAGATGGAAATTAGTGATCAGACCGTCCACGATCTTCCATCGATAACCTGGATAGATAAAGATCTGCGTCCACCCACTCCCTGGGATCAATTGCCCGTCATCTGAAGCAGCACTCTCTAACGCACGTGTCGATGTAGTCCCGACAGAGATGATACGACGTCCTTCTTTTTTTGCCCGATTGATGCGTTCCGCCGTTTCTTCACTGATTTCATAGTATTCCGAGTGCATCTCATGGTCCTCAATCTCTTCTTCACTGACCGGTTTAAAGGTCCCCAGACCGACATGCAGCAACACTTCTTCGATCTCAACACCTTTTCTCCGGAGTTCGTCCAGGAGCGCTTCGGTAAAATGCAGCCCGGCCGTTGGGGCCGCTGCAGAACCATCGATTTTTGCATAAACAGTCTGATAGCGATTCTGATCCTCTAGCTGTTCATGAATATACGGCGGCAGCGGCATCGTGCCAAGCTCTTCTAAAACCTCTTCAAAAATGCCATCAAAATGAAAAGTCACCTTACGCCCGGCGCTGGTATTATCAATGACCTCTGCTTTTAGCTTTCCTTCGCCAAAATCGATCACAGTGCCAACCTTCGCACGTTTCCCTGGATGTACAAGGACTTCCCATGTATTTGGCAACGTTTCATCCCGCTTCAACAAAAGCACCTCGATCTTTGCTGTGCCACCTTCTTTTATGCCAAAGATCCGTGCCGGGATCACTTTTGTATTGTTCAGAACAAGCACATCACCAGCATGGAGATACTCAACAATATCCTTAAATACGCGATGTTCGGTCGCCCCTGTATATTTGTTCATCACAAGCAGCCTGGAATGATCACGCTGTGCGGCAGGATGCTGGGCGATCAGTTCCTCCGGCAGTTCATAATCAAAATCACCGGTCTTCATGTTGCGCGCTCTCTCCTCCTTCATTTTCCTCAAAGATCTCTAATTGGTCCTCAACACTTTGTAAATGTTTCGGCACACGTCTGCCAAAATGCCTATAGGCTTTCTCAGTTGCCACACGGCCGCGTGGCGTCCGTGCTAAAAACCCTTCCTGCAATAAAAATGGTTCACAGACATCTTCTAATGTGATACGCTCTTCGCCGATACTGGCAGCCAACGTATCAAGCCCGACTGGCCCGCCCTTATACTGGTCCATGATCGTGAACAGGAGTGCACGATCCAGCTGATCCAAACCAGCCTGATCGACTTCCAGACGATCGAGCGCATATCTGCTGATCTCTGCATCGATCACACCTTTTCCTTCAACCTGTGCAAAATCACGCACACGGTTCAAAAAACGGTTGGCGATACGTGGCGTTCCGCGTGAACGGCTGGCAATAAGCTGTGCCCCATCAGTTTCTATGGGGATCTCCAAAAATCTGGCATTGATCTCGATGATCTGCGCCAATTCCTCCACAGAATAAAACTGCAGGCGTTCAACGATACCAAAGCGATCCCGGAGCGGTGAGGAAAGGCTCCCGGCCCTGGTCGTTGCCCCAACGAGTGTGAACGGCGGCAGATCCATGCGCAGACTTCGGGCACTCGGGCCTTTGCCGATAATGATATCAAGCACATAATCTTCCATCGCAGAATACAATACTTCCTCTACGCTGCGGTTCAAGCGATGGATTTCATCAATGAAAAGCAAGTCATATGGCTGAAGGTTTGTCAAAAGGTCCACAACATATCCAGGGCGCTCAATGCT
>CAUDRX010000186.1 GCA_958451915.1 uncultured Peptococcaceae bacterium | reverse complement strand
AAGGATGTGGCGATGGTTACGTTTTGTGTTGATACTATTAAGAAAATCCCACATCCCATCAAAATATTATAGCTGTTCGCCTGCTTTCGCTCAAGAGGGGCGGGCCGCGTGAAAAAATTTTTTACGCTTTCGCCGCCGCAGGCGCGCCGTTGTGATATAATTAAAGAATGCACAAAAAAAGGAGGCAATCGTTCATGTCGATCCGTGATCTGATCTATGACTACACACAGAACAAAGCGACCGTCAGTCAGGGTCTGGCGCTGTACCAACTGGGGAAGGTGCGGCATATCAAGATCAATTCTGTGGACCAGTCGCCGGGGAGCACGCTGGCCTACTCATCAACGGTCATGGCCGATGCAGAAGTCGGGGATGATAAACCGTTCCTTGTCATGCGCGGGGAACATCTTTTGAACTTTCACTGTACCTGCGGCGAAGATGCCGGCGGTACCGTGCTCTGCAAGCACCTGGTGGCACTGGTGCGGGCGCTCTCGGACATCCTTGTGCCCGTGCGCGCGACGGTGGACCAGGAAGCGGTGACAGCGCTTCTGGATGAGTACGAGCCAAAAGTGACGTTCTCGCCGGATGGCACAGGCGAGGTGCGCCGTTTTCAGGCAAGTCTCATCCCGACTCTGGACTTCGATCCGTACAACCAGTATTTCAGTCTGGAATTCCATGTGGCTTCGCCGAAAAAAGCGTATATCGTCAAGAGCATCTCGTCTTTTTACAACCATCTCCTGCACGGCGAGACGGTGACTTACGGCAAGCAGTTGGTGCTGACGCATCGCCGCGAGAATTTTGACCAGCCGAGCCAGTTCTATCTCGACCTGATGGACAACGCCTTTGACTGGCTCTGCTACGGCAACCAGTCCAAACTTGACGGCCTGCCAAAGGTGGGGCGCTATCTGCACCTCTCCCACAATCAGTTCGACCAGCTCTTTGACTACGTCGCCGAGCATGGCGGCGAGATCAACTGCCACCAGCGCGATGGTGCCGCCGGACGGCTGCGCTTTGCGCTGCGCACGCCGGAGACGACGGTCCAGGTCGTGGCACGTTCAGAGGATGAGTTCCTCGTAGGCGTGGTCATGGATGACTATAAGATCTTCGCCAACAATCAGGTCCACTATCTCCTCAGCGAGCGTGAGATCCTGCGCCCGAGCGAGGGTTACCGCCAGTTCGTGCTGCCGCTTCTGAAGACCGCTCAGAAGCTGGGCGACGGGCTGGTCCTGAACAGTGAGCAGATGACACGCTTCATGGCCCTCGTGGTGCCGCAGATCGCGCCGTATGTGAAGCTGGAGATCGATCCGGCGCTGGAAAAGGCGCACATGCCGGATGCGCTCAGGATCCGTCTGGTGCTCGACTATCCGCAGTCGGGAACGATCCGCGGCCGGCTGCACTTCCAGTATGGCCAGGTGCGCTTCAACCCCCTCGATGCAGCCGCGGTGCCGCCGCATCTCCTGCGCGACATCGAGGCGGAGAACCGTTTTGCGGCGCTGCTGGACAAATACCGCTTTTCTGTCAACGAGGACGAATGGCTGCTCGTCGGCGAAGAAGCCATCTTTGACTTTCTCCACGAAGGGCTGCCGGAGCTCATGCCGCTGGCTGAGATCGACATCGAAGACACCCTGGAGCGTGTGCGCCCGCGCCAGGCCATGGCACCGAGCATGGAGGCCAATGTCAGCCACGGCGTGCTGGAGCTGCGCTTCGACGAGAAAGTCTACGGCAAAGAAGTGCTCCTGGCCGTGCTGGCGGCTTACCGTGCCGGCAAGCGCTATATCCGGCTCACCGATGACACCTATATCGACATCATCAACCCGCAGATCCGTGCCGTCAGCGACTTGCTCGCCGACTGCGGCGTGCCCCTCAGTGCCCTGGAAGAGGATGAGCCGGTGGAGCTGCCGCTGTACCGGGCGCTGACCCTTGATGCCTTCGACGAAGCCGAGACCGGCGTGCATTTCGATCGCCGCGAAGCCTTTCGCGCCTTTGCCGAAGAGATCGCCCAGGGTGCCGGCCGCGCTGAGACGCCGCTGCCGAAAGGCCTCAAAGCCACCCTCCGCAGCTATCAGATGACCGGCTACCAGTGGCTCACTCACCTCGCCCGCCTGGGCTTCGGCGGCATCCTCGCCGACGACATGGGCCTCGGCAAGACCCTTCAGACCATCGCCTATCTGCTGCATCAGCACGAGGCAGACCCCGATGCGCGGTCGATCATCGTCATGCCGACTTCCCTCATCTACAACTGGGAAGCCGAGCTCCGGCGTTTCGCGCCGGATCTGCCTTACCGCATCATCGTCGGCACCAAAAAAGAACGCGAAGCGCTCCTGTGCGATGTGCCGAAGGGGGTCATCCTGCTCACCAGCTATGCCACGCTGCGCCGTGACGCCGCGCTCTATGCGGACATGACCTTTGATTCTGTGATCTCCGATGAGGGCCAGTACATCAAGAACAGCTACACCCAGAACACCCGCAGCCTCAAGAGCATCTCCGGCAAACACCACTTTGCCCTCACCGGCACGCCGATCGAAAATTCCCTGGCCGATCTCTGGAGCATCATGGATTTCTGTATGCCAGGCTATCTTCACAGCTGGCGCGAGTTCCGCCATCTTTATGAGATCCCGATCACGCGCTACGAGGACAACGTCCGGCTGGAGCAGCTCAAGCGCCAGATCGCGCCGTTCATCCTGCGCCGCATGAAGAACGACGTCCTCACCGAGCTGCCGGACAAGATCGACACCGTCCTCTACGCCGAGCTCAGCGAAGAGGAGCGCCGCATCTATCACACCCAGCTCGCCCTCAGCCACAAAGCCTTCATCGAAGAGATCGCCGGCCACCCGCTGGCCCAGTCGCGCGTGCGCGTGCTCACGCTGCTCATGCGCCTGCGTCAGGTCTGCTGTTCGCCAGCCCTCTTCCTCGATGGTTTCGACAAGCCGTCGGCCAAGCTCATGCTCTGCCTGTCGGTGATCGAGGAGCGCGCCGCCAGCGGCCACCAGATGCTCGTCTTCAGCCAGTTCACCAGTGTACTCGATATGATCGCGCCGGAGCTTGAAAAGCGCGGCATCGCCTATGTCACCCTCACCGGCAAGACCAGGGCCAGCGAGCGCATGGCACTCGTCAATCGCTTCAATGAAGAGAAGATCCCTGTCTTTCTGATCTCTCTCAAGGCTGGCGGCATCGGCCTCAATCTTACCAGCGCTGACACCGTTATCCACTATGACCCATGGTGGAACCAGAGCGTCGAGAACCAGGCCACCGACCGCACGCACCGCATCGGTCAGAAAAAGAGCGTACACGTCATCCGTCTCATCACCAAGGACACCATCGAAGAAAAGATCCTCCAACTCAAGG
This sequence comes from uncultured Peptococcaceae bacterium, assembly GCA_958451915.1. Lineage (GTDB taxonomy): Bacteria > Bacillota > Peptococcia > Peptococcales > Peptococcaceae > UMGS1590. Next base: position 1,207 of record CAUDRX010000186.1, on the reverse strand, counting down.
AAAAGAAGCAGGCCCTTTCCGACGCCGTCATCACCTCTGAAGAAGGCGTGCTGAACCGTCTCACCATGGACGACCTGCATAACCTCTTTGCCCTTGATTACAACGAGATCCCGACCATGGCACCGGCGCCGCGTCCTGCGCGCAGCCTCTACACCATGGACGACGACCAGTAAAAAAAGCGCCGGCCGCACGATGTTCGTGCAGCCGGCGTTTTTGTGTGCGCAGGTTTAATGCAGATAGATCATATCCATCATGTTCCAGTATGGCACCAGAAGGGCGAAGACAATGACGAAGTTGAGGATGATCTTGAAGATCATGGCCTTGACGAAGTGCTTCATCTTGATCATGCCAAAGGCGAACACGAGCAGATAGAGCGCGTATTCATAAGGGAAGACGATCTGGTCGAGCCCGCTGGTGACGATGAAGTAGACCGTCGTCGGATCGATGCCAAGGTTGATGGCGATCTCCGTGAGCGGCTGGGTGAAAGCGGCCATCATGGCCAGCGGCGTCAGCAGGAAGTTGCAGAGGAAGAAGAGCAGCCAGCAGAAGAGGAAGAAGACATAGTAACTCTTGCCTTCGAGGATCGGCAGGGCGTAGTTGGAGACCGCTGCGCCGACGCCGAGGGAGCCGGCAACGTTGCCGATGGAAAGGCAGCCGGCGATGAAGAAGATGAAGCCCCAGTTGAGCTTATAGACATCCTGGTCGTTCATCAGATCCATGCCTGGCAGGAAGCACAGGCAAGGCACGATCGCAAAGAGCCAGCCTGGTTCGAGATGGGTGAGGCTGGAGGTGACCAGAAGCGCGAAGAGGATGAGAAGGATGACGAGGGCTTTCTTTTCATCTTTGCTCATGCTGCCCATCTTGGCGAGCTCGCCGCGGAAATAATCCTTGCCGTTGATCTTTTCTTCCGGACGGAAGAGCAGCAGGCAGAGCACGCCGAGGCCGAGCGTGTAAAGCACCATTGGCAGCTGATGCTGGATGACTTCGAACCAGCCGATGCTGGCAGGACCGCCGGCAGACTGGCCGAGACCGATGAGGATGGCAAGGTTGGAGCTGTAGAGCCAGTTCATTGGTGTCAGCGAGCTGAAGGCCGCAGCCAGCATGATGCCCGCCGAGGCAGAGCCGGGTTTGAGGTCCATGGCGCGGCAGACGCCGTAAGCGAGGGCCGCCATCGGGATGATGGAGTTGTCCATGATGAAGAGGTTCA
>CAUDRX010000185.1 GCA_958451915.1 uncultured Peptococcaceae bacterium | reverse complement strand
CGAAGACAATACGCTGACGGTCTATGTGAAGCGCCTCCGTGAAAAGCTCGGCGATGCGGTGACGATCGATACGGTAAGGGGGCTCGGTTATCGTGTGGATCCGTAAAGACGAAGTGACGGCACTCTCTGCTAAGCTGCGGCAGGCCATTGATGGCGAGACAGTCGAGTTCCGGGACAACCAGGAAGGGCCGCTCTCCCTCCTCAAAAATGACCTCCACACGCTTGTGGCTCAGCTTGGTGCCGAACGCGATGACGCTAACACCGCTCAGGCCGATCTGGCCAAGTACATGGAAGACATCTCTCACCAGTTGAAAACACCGGTCACTTCGATGATGCTCATGGCCGATCTCCTGGAAGGGGCGCCGCCTGAGCGCCAGGCCGAATTTCTTGCGAATATCCGCGAGAGCCTGGCGCGCATGGACTGGCTTCTGGACACATTGCTGAAGCTGGCCCGTCTGGATGCCGGCGCTGTGACTTTCGAGCCGCAGCCGGTGCAGACCCAGGTGCTGCTTGAAGCGGCGCTGCGCCCGCTGGCGATCATGCTGGATGTCCAGGACCAGCAGGTGGTCCTGCGCAATGATCACATCCTTTTCTGCGACCGGCGCTGGACCGTAGAAGCGCTGACCAACCTGATCAAGAACGGCTGCGAAGCTTCGCCTGCCGGCAGCACGCTTGTCATTGACAGCGGCGAGAATCCGCTCTATCAGTGGCTCAGCGTGCAGGACAGCGGGCGCGGTCTCTCGAGGGAAGAGATGGCGTCCTTGTTCACGCGCTTTGGGAGTACAAAGCACGGCAAAGGCTTTGGTATCGGGCTGCCGCTGGCGCTGGCGATCATGCGCGCGCAGCACGGCGACATCGAGGTTGACGCGGGCGGCAAAGGCCAGGGCGCGACCTTTACCCTGAAATTTTACAAATGACTGCAGATGTCACATCGTAGTCACCGAGCAGTCACCTTTGCGTGCTAAGATAAGGGTAACGAATACGACAGGAGGCGATCTCTATGCAGGTCCTCACAGTAGAAGGGCTGACAAAGGTCTACGGCAGTGGTGAGACCGCTGTAACGGCCCTTGATCATGTCAGTTTCAGCGTTCGCAAGGGTGAGTTTATCGCCATTGTCGGTGCTTCGGGCAGCGGCAAATCGACCCTGATGAACCTTATCGGCGGTATTGACGAACCGACAGAGGGTCGTGTCATCATTGACGGTCAGGAACTTTACGCCATGAATGAGAGCGAGCGGGCGATCTTCCGCCGCCGCAACATTGGCATCGTTTTCCAGTTCTATAACCTTGTACCGACCTTGACGGCAGCGGAAAATATCATGCTCCCTTATCTGCTCGACAGGCGCGAACCAGAAAAGGCGAAGCTGGAGGAGATCCTCAGACTGATCGGCCTCAGCGATCGCGCCGGGCACCTGCCCAGCGCGCTTTCCGGCGGTCAGCAGCAGCGGGTCTCGCTGGGGCGGGCCCTGATCAATGATCCGGCTTTCATCCTCGCTGACGAGCCGACAGGCAACCTCGACAGCCGCGCCAGCCGCGACGTTATGGCGCTGCTCGCGCTTGCCAATCGCCGCTACGGCCAAACGCTCCTCCTTATCACACACGATGAGAAGATCGCCCTCATGGCTGACCGCATCCTTACTCTCGGTGATGGGCGGCTGCTCTCTGATGAGGTGATCAGGTCGAAGGGGGCGGTCTGAGATGAACCTCTTCGTTCAACTGGCCGCGAGCCAGATCCGCGTGAACCGGCTGCGCACTTTTTGGACCCTGGCGGCGATCGCGTTGGCAACGGCGCTTATCACCTGTGTGACCCATTTTGCTGCCAGCGGCGCTGAGATGATCGCGACCAGCATGGGCGGCGGGCTGGATATGTACAGCGCCGCTTATCGGAGCGTGCTGGTGATTCCTGCCGCTTTTCTCAGTATGCTCATCGTGGTCATGGCGGTGGTCGTGATCTCCAACGTTTTTCGCGTCAGCGCCCGCGAGCGCACCGCTGTGTTTGGCACGTTGAAATGCGTCGGCGCTACATCAGCGCAGATCCGCAAGGTGATGCTCTGGGAAGCGCTCCTTTTGGCAGGCATGGGTATTCCCCTGGGACTTGTGTTGGGGTTGGGGCTCACCGCTGGCGGTATCGTCGTGGCAAATCATTTTTTCGACGAGCTCAACGCTCTCACCCATATCATGCTGCAAACGATGACCTTCCGCCTGGACTTTGTGATCTCGCCATTGGGGCTTGTGATCGCGGCGCTGCTTGCGCTTGTCACTGTGCTCATCAGCGCCTGGCTGCCGGCGCGCAAGGCCGCGAAGCAGAGCGCCATTGCCAGCGTCCGTGGACAGAATGATGTCAGCGTCAGACTGGGCCGCAGTCACCGTCTGAGCGAGCGGCTCGTGGCGCGGCTCTTCGGACCGGAGGGGATGCTCGCGCAGAAAACCTTCGCGCGCAGTCGCCAGACCTTTCGCACCACCACGGCGGCGTTGGCAGTGGCCGTGGTTCTCTTCATCTTCATCGGTTTTCTCTGGCATCAGGCTGATGCGTTCAACACGATGATGTCGAACCAGAACGGATACACGGTCACCGCTGATTATCAGAGCGCCACTGTTCACGACGGCACTGACTACAGCAAGCCGATCACCAGCGCCCTCGGCGACGCCATCACCGAGGAACTCGCCCGATACGACGGCGGCACGGAGATCTACGGTATGGGCAACGATTACAGCCGCTATGACGTTACCGTGGACACCGCGATGCTCTCGCCGGAAATCGTCGCCCATTATGAACTGGATGGCCAGCAGCGCACGACCTTCGACGTCGAATGCATCGTCATCGACCAGGCCCATTACGCTGCCCTTTGCGAAGAGGTCGGTGTGCCTGTGGGCAGCACCCTGCTGATCAACAACGACCGCCTGAATATCAAGGGCCATGCCACCGATACGCCGGTTTTCGCCGATGTGCCGCAGACGCTGACGCTCGATGTTGTTGATGGCAGCCAGAAAACCGTCCGCATTGACGCCGTGCTCACCGCCGAAGAAACGCCGGACGAATTATTCTATCCGAACACGAATCCCGTACGTCTCATCCTGCCGGAGATGGACCACCTGCGTCAATATAGCTGGCAGGCCGCGCCTGCGGATATGGACGGTTTCATGGACGACGCCAGAGAGATCCTCGCCGCCCATTTTCCGGATCAGTCGACAGACAGCTACATGCAGAGCGGCTTCAGCGCCCGCGTCTACGCAACCGATGATTACAACAGAGTGATGAACATCGCCATCGTCATCGCGCTGATCTTTCTTGTCTGTTTCTGCGCGCTGCTCATGCTTATTGGCTTCACCAACGTTGTCAGCACCCTGTCGACGAATGTGCTCATGCGTCAGAGCGAATTCGCCGTGCTGCAGAGCGTCGGCATGACGCCGGAAGGCCTGCGAAAAATGCTGGCGCTCGAAAGCATCCTCTGCAGTCTGCGCGCCCTCGTCATCGGCGTGCCGCTGGGCATTGTGCTCACCTGGATCGTGAATCTGCCAATTCGTGCCATGTTCCCGGTGCCGTACCATTTTCCGCTTCTGCCGATCGTGCTCTGCGCCGCCGGCGTGCTCGCGCTGACGCTTTTCATCACTGCTCTTGCTGCCCGCCGCCTGCGCAAAGGTGCCATCATTAACCGTATCCGTGCAGGGCAGCGGCTTTATTGAATGAAAAAAACCTGAGACAGTTTGAATGTCTCAGGTTTTTTTGAGTCAGAGCAAGGGGATCGTCGCCCAGTCCTGATGGAGCAAGTCGACACAGGTGAGGACCCCTGCATCTACCGGCCGCCCGGTCAGCAGACGGATGCCGAGGGACGTTTGCAGGGCCGCGCAGAGGGCAGGTGTGAACGCGAGAACGCTCTTGTCGGTGAGTCTGACGTTGGCGGGATAGAGTACATCGAGCAGCGGCTGCCCCGGCAGGATGAGCGCAGCCTGAGCGACCCAGCCGCGGATGGCGCCATACACATAGGGGATGCCGGCTGCACTGGCTGCTTCAGCCAAGAGACGCCGCGCATCGATGCTGTCGAGCGCGTCAAAGACGAGGTCAGCACCGTCCAAAAGAGCGGCGGCATTGTCCGCTGTCAGGAAGGTGTCGTGCATCTCACAGACAATCGCTGGATCGATGGCGGCGATATGGGTACGGGCTGCCTGGGCTTTGCTCTTGCCGAGCTGGTCGGTAGTGGCCAAAAGCTGTCGGTTGAGGTTCGTAACGCTGAAGATATCGCCATCGACAACGCGGATCGTGCCGATACCAATGCGCGCCAGCTGATCGATGAGGTGTCCGCCAAGTCCACCGGCCCCGATAACGGCGACGCGTTTTTCTTTGAGCAGGTGGCACTCCTGTGGCGTTAGTGCCGGGACATTTCGTTTGAGGCGTGGTTCCATATCAACCGCCTCCTGCTGGTGGAAAGAGCGCGATGATGTCCCCGTCTTTGACGGGGGTTTCTAATTTTTGGTGAAAGCCATTGATGAGAAGGATGGCGACCTCTTCTGGGGGAATGTTGAGGCGGTCGGTGATGTCGCGGGCGCAGGTAATGCCCGCCGGATCCATCATCGTGATCTTGTCACGGCCTTCGCGCAAAGTCGCAAAT
>CAUDRX010000184.1 GCA_958451915.1 uncultured Peptococcaceae bacterium | reverse complement strand
ATGAGCGAAGTTATTTCTAATATCATGGAAACTGATGTATATTACGCACACGATGAAGACGATATTGCGACTGTACTGCGTACTCTTGTTGATAAAAAGATCAGTGGTCTGCCAATCGTCACCAAAGATATGGAAGTTGTCGGATTTATCAGTGATGGTGACATCATGAAGTTCATCGCAAAACAGGATCCTCGTATTATCGATATGACCAGTTTCATTACTGTATGGTATGATTCTGAAAGCTTCGATCAGAAGCTGGACGATCTTTTGAAGATCAATGTTATGGAACTTGCAACGACGAAGATCATTGCTGCTGAACCAAGCGAGACTGTGGATGAAGTCGCACGCACTCTTGGTAAAAAGCGCATCAAAAAGCTGCCAGTCATCGATGATGGTAAGCTTGTCGGTATGATCAGCCGTCATAATATCATTCGTTACATTATCAACTATCATGAAAGCAAACAGGGAGAACAGAACTAAGTATGAATGAAATGCAGAAAGCCGTTATTACTGTCACTGGGTACGATAAAAAAGGCATCATCGCCAGCGTCACTGGGATGCTTTTTGAACACAATGTCAATGTCCTGGATATCAGTCAGACAATCCTGGATGGTTTCTTTAATATGATCATGCTCGTAGATATCACAGAATGCAACATTTCACTCCAGGATCTTGTTGACGAATGCGAACGCGTCGGTAAAGAGATCGGACTTGAAGTGCGCTGTCAGCACGAAGATATCTTTAAGTTCATGCATCAGGTATAAATTGGAGAAAACATCATGTCATTTTCAATGAATTCATCAGATATTTTTCAGACGATCCACATGATCGCTGAAGAGAAACTAGATATCCGTACAACGACCATGGGGATTTCTCTCAAGGATTGTGTGTCTGATTCTAATGCCAGGACTTGCCAGAAGATTTACGATAAGATCACACATTTGGCAGAGAAGCTTGTGCCAACAGCAGAAGACATCTCCAAGGAATATGGGATTCCTATTGTCAACAAGCGTATCTCTGTCACACCGATCTCCATCATCGGAGAAAGCTGTGAGGACAGAGATTATGTCGCAATTGCTAAGACCCTGGACAAAGCAGCAAAAGAAGTCGGCGTCGATTTTATCGGTGGCTATGGTGCGCTTGTCCAAAAAGGGATGACTGAGGCTGAAAAAGAATTCCTTTTATCGATCCCAGAGGCCCTTTCTACGACAGATATCGTCTGTTCGTCTGTTAACATTGGTTCCAGCAAAGCCGGGATCAATATGGATGCTGTTCGTATTCTTGGTAACGTTATCAAAGAGACAGCTGAGCGGACTGCGGAGCAGGATGGACTGGGCTGCGCAAAGTTTGTTGCTTTCTGCAATGCAGTAGAAGATAATCCGTTTATGGCCGGGGCATTCTATGGTGTCGGTGAAGGTGAAAACTGCCTGAGCGTAGGGGTCAGCGGACCTGGTGTTGTTTTGAACGCGATCAAAGGGCGGGAGGATCTGCCTTTTGACGAACTGGCAGAACTGATCAAACGTATGGCATTTAAGATCACACGTTCCGGTGAGATGGTCGGCCAGGAAGCTGCTCGTCGTCTTGGGGTACCGTTCGGCATTGTCGATCTTTCTTTGGCTCCGACAGCCGCGATCGGTGATTCAGTGGCAGATATCCTTGAGGCCTTTGGTCTGGAACGCTGTGGCACGCATGGTACAACTGCAGCTCTTGCGATGCTTAATGATGCCGTCAAGAAAGGCGGTGCAATGGCGTCGAGCCATGTCGGTGGCCTTTCGGGGGCGTTCATCCCTGTCAGTGAAGATGCTGGTATGATCCGTGCAGCAGCAGAAGGCAGCCTGAGTTACGATAAGCTTGAAGCGATGACCTGTGTTTGTTCCGTAGGGATTGACATGGTTGCTATCCCTGGAGATACATCGGCTGAAACGATCACAGCGATGATCGCTGATGAAGCAGCGATCGGTATGATCAATAAAAAGACCACTGCTGTGCGAGTGATTCCTGTTCCAGGAAAAAGCGTTGGTGAGATGGTGGAATTTGGTGGACTTTTAGGCTATGCACCGATCATGGAAGTCCATCCGTTCTCTTCAAAAGTGTTCGCGGATCGCGGCGGACGCATCCCAGCGCCGATCCATGCGCTTAACAATTAAAAAGATCTGGGATCGATATGGATAATCATAAACCTCTGCAAGCTGCCAATGAGCTCACAAAAAAACAGTTGCGACACTTTAAGCTCAAACGTCAGAAGGGCCGCGCCTACCGGGTGAAAGCGAAAAAAAATAAGCAACAGGCGATGATCGACGCGATGGAACGCACACGTCTCGCTGAATATGCTATGTATTTGGAGAAACCTTGGCGACTCCTGGGAATGAATTTTCTGATTGGACTGGCAAGAGGTTTAGGGATGACCATTGGTCTTGCCCTGGTGCTTGCCCTGTTGGTCTTCGTGGCGCAGGAGATCATTGCGGCAAATCTGCCGGGTATCAGTAAATGGCTGGCAGATCTGATCGGGTTGGTGCAGAGTTATTCGATATCAGGACTTCCGTACAATGATTAAAAATAAGAGATTGATCGTTCCATATTTGATAGCAGTGCTTGTATTGCTTCTTGACCAGTGGAGTAAATCTGTTGTTCGCCATCAGATGACGCTCGGCCAGAGCCTGCCCGTGATACAGGACATTTTCCACCTGACTTATATCGAAAATGACGGCGTCGCCTTTGGCTTGTTTTCTGGTCACACTGCTTTGTTTGCAGCTCTAAGCTGTGCAGTGTTGATCGGTCTGTTGTATTTTACCTGGCATGAGCACAGTCGATCACGCTGGCTCCATTATGGGTCTGCGCTTGTCGTATCGGGTGCGCTGGGGAATATCATTGATCGCGTCGCGAAGGCGTCAGTGACAGATATGTTCGATTTTCGTGTATGGCCGATCTTTAATGTTGCTGATATAGCCGTCTGCGTTGGATTTGCATGCCTGCTGATCTATATATTATTTTCTTCGGAGGAAAAAGATGGGAGAGCTTCGCGTTCAGATTCCTGATGATGCTGTGGGACTGCGACTGGATCAATGGGTCGGTACGCACACGAGCCTTTCCCGTTCAGCCTTTAAAAATTTTGTCGAAAAAGCGCTGGTAACTTTCGAAGGACAGCCTGTCAAAAAAGCAGGTATGAAGATCTTTGCAGGTGGCTTGTTATGCGTTCAAGAGGAACAGAACGTCCTGAAGCCTGTTGATATGCCGCTTGATATCGTCTATGAAGATGATACGCTCCTGATCGTCAACAAGCCGCGCGGCTTATTGGTGTATCCGGTTAAGGATCTGCGGGAGGTCACGCTGGTCAACGGTTTGCTTGCGCACTCGAAGCTGTCCGATCTCTGTGGCACAACCCGTCCCGGGATCGTCCATCGGATCGATAAGGATACGTCGGGGCTTGTTCTTGTAGCTAAGAGCAATATGGTTCATGAAAAGCTTTACGTAATGCTGGAAAAGCACGAGATCATCCGTGAATACATCGGCATCGCCTGCCGGCCTTTCGAGGCGCGCCAGGGGAAAATAGATCTACCGATCGCCCACGATTATGCGCATGGAACAAAGCGTTGTGTTGTACCGCAAGGCGGACAGCCTGCGGTTACATATTATTCGTGCGTTTATCAGAACAGCGCCTACGCGCTGATGCATTTTCGCTTGGAAACAGGGCGTACACACCAGATACGTGTGCATATGTCATCGTTGGGGCATCCCCTTGTGGGGGATGGTTTATATGGTGATGTGCGTAATCCTTTCGGTTTTCGCGGACAGGCCTTACATGCGGTAAGGCTTTGTTTTGTACATCCTCTGAGCGGGGAGATGATCGATGTAAGAGGTGCTGCGCCTGATATGTTCAAGAAAGCTGTCAAACGCATACAAATGATGAAGTAGAGGAGGAATCAACTTGCTTAGTGATAGTTTAAAAGTTTTTATTACCGTAGCCGATAAGAAAAACTTTTCTAAAGCGGCAAAGGCATTGAATTTGACACAGCCGGCTATCAGCTTTCAAATTCAGACTTTGGAACAGTATTATCAGACAAAACTGTTCGACCGCATCAACCGCCATGTCAAATTGACGGAAACGGGTGAGTTGCTGCTGGAGTATGCGCTGTCGATGAACGATCTGCAGTCTGAACTTGAGCGAAAGATGCAGCAGCTGACTGGCCATGTCAAAGGACAGTTGATGATCGGTGCAAGTCGCACCGTTGGCGAATATGTATTGCCATATGTTATCTGTAAATTTAAAGAGGATTATCCGGATGTTGATGTGACACTTGAGATCTACAATACGAAGCATGTCGAAGAAAATGTCATGAACAGATATCTGGACATCGGCCTTGTTGAGTCAGACATCCGCCATCAGGAATTGTTCTTCCAAAATATCCTGAGCGATGAGCTGGTCCTTGTTGTGCCGGAAGATCATCGCTGGGCAGATCGTGAGGAAATCTCCATCGAAGAACTGAAAGGAGAACCTTTCATTATCCGGGAAGCGGGCTCCGGCAGTCGGTTGGTCTTCGAGCAGGCGCTCATTGATGCTGAATTTGATGTTGAAGATCTCAATGTTATCATGGAGATTGGCAGCATCACTTCTATCAAGAGTGCCATTATCAATGGTCT
>CAUDRX010000183.1 GCA_958451915.1 uncultured Peptococcaceae bacterium | reverse complement strand
GTCCATGATCAGATATAAGATCTCCACACCTGTACTCATTCTCACTGCACGTGAGAACATCTCAGACAAGATCACCGGCCTTGACTGCGGCGCCGACGATTACATGACCAAGCCATTTGATTACGACGAGCTCTTTGCCCGTATCCGCGCCCTCACGCGACGTGTCGGCGAAGTTGTGCTCAACGAGATCACCTACGGCGACCTCACCCTCGATCTTGAACGCGCAGAGCTGCGCTGCGGCGAAAAAGCGGTCCATCTCGGCTACAAAGAATTTGCTATCATGCAGCGCTTTATGCAGCACCCTCAGATCTCCATCAGCAAGGAGGAGCTCATCGTCAGCGTCTGGGGCAGCGACTCCGATGCTGGCGAGAACAACGTTGAAGTCTACATCTCCTTCCTGCGTAAAAAGCTGGCCTTTCTTGGCTCGCGCGTACAGATCTACACACTGCGCCGCATCGGCTACCGTCTCGAGGACCGTCAGCCATGAACCGACTCAAAGGTCTGCGCCGCCGCTTCATCGCGATCAATATGGCAACGATCACACTCATGCTCGTCATCATCCTCAGCATCATCATCGTCGGCAATGTGCAGCATTATCGCAGCGTTGCCTTTGAATCGCTGCACACCCTGGTCAATATGACCAATCCTGTCAACACCTTTTCTTCTGACAGCGACCCTGGCGCCGATCGTTTCCAGGATGCCAACCGCAGCGACGAACAGCCGTTGAGCGTGGATCAGCCTGAAGAAGAAACGGACGACCCAGATGCGGCACCGCCGCCACAGACCATCAGCGGGCTCGATCCGAAAGCACAAAAAGCCGCGCTCAGCCTGCCCGGTCTTGTGATCGGTACGACCGAGGATTATGAAGGGGCTGAGATCCTTTTCTCCCGCAATATGGACACCAGCGACAGCACCGCTGAAAAACTCGTCAGTGCCGTTCAGGCGATCGGCGAGACGGAGGGTTCTCTCGCTGAATACAATCTCTCCTACAGTGTTCGCCAGACACCGGAAGGGCTCAAGATCGCCTTTGTCGACCGAAGCTACGAAACATCGAACATCCAAAACCTGCTCCTCATGTGTCTGCTCGGCTTTGTTATCGCCTGGCTGGTCTTTCTCTTCATCGTATGGCGCCTTTCAAAATGGGTGCTGCGACCGGTCGAGATTGCCTGGCAGCAACAGCGACAGTTCATCGCCGACGCTTCACACGAACTCAAGACCCCTCTGACTGTTATCCTCGCTAATCTGCGCATCCTCGAGAACCACCGGGACGAGCCGATCGCTGCTCAGATGCGCTGGATCGAAAGCACCGACCAGGAGGCACAGCGTATGAAAAAACTTGTCAGCGATCTCCTGCTCCTTGCCCGCAACGACGCCAGTGAAGACCAGTCACTGCCAGCTGCGCACATCGATCTTTCCGACCTCGTCACCGGCGCCATCCTGAGCTTCGAAGCCGTCGCACTGGACAACGGTCTGCGCATCAACGAAACGATCCAACCAGGCTGCATGGTCGCCGGCGATCGTACACAGCTCGAGGAGCTCCTGCAGATCCTTCTCGATAACGCCTGCAAATACGCCCTGCCTGAAACCAACATTACAGTCTCCCTCAGGCAGGAAGATAAAACGATCCATCTTCGTGTACACAACAAAAGCGAGCACCTGCCGCCGGAAGTGCTGCAGCATCTTTTTGAACGCTTCTATCGTATGGACGCCTCCCGCACACGTCAGACCGGGGGCGTTGGCCTTGGCCTGGCGATCGCTGCGAGCATTTGCGAACGTCATCACGGACACATTCGTGCGCTCAATGAAAACGGCGGCATCACTTTCGATATCACTTTACCGGCACTCACCCGTCAAAAACGATAAAAAGAGCCCGCGCAGAGCACTCGATCCGATCAGAGTACCCGGCGCGGGCTCTTTTTTTCATGCACTTCACTCAGCCGACACATCATTGAGCTTCACAACGAGATAGCCATCGACAAACTGGATGCTGCCATCCGCCGGATAGACTGGCATCGCACTCACTGTTTCAGAATGCGCCACCGTCTGCGCCGCTTCTGATTCGCTCATATCGACGTAGACGGTGTTCGGGAAGGCCAGAAAATCATTGAGGTATTCGCCATAGCTGTACTGTGCCCGATACGTCTGCATCGAGAAGACACCGGTCATCTGCAGATCGTTCATGGCCGGGGTGAGGTTTGCGATCTGCGCCTCATGGCCCGAGGTGCCCACGAGCAATACCGGCACCTCCGGCGTGTAACCTGCTGTCCCTTCGATGGCGCTGATGAGGCGATTGGAATATGCGTTCAGCTGGTCAAGGGCGAGATCCATCTTGAAATACGCCTGATTATCCGCCACCGTATAAGATAACGTCATGAGCGCCATTGTCACGATGAGAAGCCAGCTCAAAAGGGATGCCAGCGCGCCGCGCACGCGCCCCAGACCCTCCAGCGCCTCGCCGACCCGGTCAGCCAGCGCCACTGGCAGCACCAGGACATAAACGGCACCGTAGATCATGAGATAGTGGATCTCCGCACCGCCGACCATGATGTGGATGATGTTGCCCGCCAGGGGATAGAGCACCAGCAACACCACCGCCAGAAGCCCACGCAGCGCCCCGACGCGCCGGCGCACGACGAGAAGCGCAAAGAGTGCAAGCGTCGCGGCTGCCGCCGCACGCATGAGCACCGGGAGATAGCTGAAATACCAACCGAGGTCGTTTTCTGTGAAGTAGTCCGCGTAAGTCTCATAGCATTTTCGGATCAGATCTGGCAGGTCCGACAGCGCGATCTGGCCCATGCTGGAGATCCCCATATAATCTGAGAGGCCGCCGAGCGCTGCCGTGGCCCAACGCGCCACCGCTATATAGACGAGCATCCCCAAGGCCAGCGCCGCCACCATCTTGACCCCGCGAAAGATCAGATGCAGATAGCTTTCCGCGCCGTCCAGCGTGTCAACGAGCAAGCCTCCGACCATCAGCACCGTAGCCACGGGAAAATAGCTCTGATAGATGCCCATCGAAGCGATCAGTGCCAGCGCACCGAGCGGCAGCCCCATGATCGGGCGCCGTGACGTCAGATAGGCACTGAGCGCTGCCAAAAAGAGGCCGAAGAAATACGCGTCCGCCGTGAACATATAGGTATACGTCGAAACGACCGTTGGAAAGCTCACCAGAAGCCCCGCCGTAAGAATGCAGGCGAGCGGCCGGCGGATGCGAAAAAGGCTCACCGTGATGCAAGCCGTCCCTGCCAGACACAGCAGCCCGAGGAACCCGTTCAGCCAAGGCAGACTGAAATCTCCAGCCCATTTCAGCACGTAAGGCAGGAGCCAGCGGCCCGACTGGGTGCCGTAATCGCAGTCAAAGAGGTGATGGATGTCGTCATGGTTCGGCAGCTTGTTGGTGAACATGTACAGGTGCACGACCAGTCCCAGGATCATCGCCGCCGCAAAGGTCCAGCGGATCTGAGACGGCATGCGGGCGCGCAGCCGGGCAAACACCTGCTCAGGCGTCGGGATCGTTTTCGTGTGTGCGCCCATCGTTTTTCCTCCTTTCGCTGTCTTCCGCGATAAGATAGCGCGGCCGTTCCTTGCTCTCAATGTAGATCTGTGCCAGATAATAGCCGATGAACCCCAGGCTGATCATGATGATGCTGCCCGTCAGAAGGATCAGAACGATCACCGTCGTAAACCCATCGGCGGCCCGTCCGCTCGCCCATTCGACCAACGTGTGGATGCCGAGCACGATCGCAAAGAGCAAAAAGACGCTGCCGATGGCCGTAACAAATTGCAGCGGCGCCGAAGAGAACGAAGTGATGTTCGCCACCGCATAACGCAAGAGCGCCCGTGTCGAAAAATGCGTACTGCCTTCGGTGCGTTCTTCCACAGAGAAAGGCACATCGATCGAGCGATAGCCGACCCACCCGACCAGCGCGCGAAAGAAAGTCCGCCGCTCCGGCAGGCGCAGGAGCGCATCGACCACCTGCCGGTCCATGAGCTTGAAATCTGAAGACCGACCCATATCGATCTTCGCTGCCCGGCTCATGCATTTGTAAAAGAGGCGTGCTGCAGCGCCATGCGCCGCACTCTCTTGTCCGCGATCTTCTTTGACGCCGTTGACGACTTCATAACCTTCCTGCCAACGCGCAAACATTTCCACGAGCTTTTCCGGCGGATGCTGCATGTCGCAGTCCATGACCGCGCAACAATCGCCGCGCGCCGCCGCCAGTCCCGCGAAGATCGCCGCCTCCTTGCCGAAATTGCGCGAGAAGCGCAAGCCCCGCACCCGTTCGTCGGCTGCGTGCGCACGAAGGATCTCCGCCCAGGTCGCGTCACCTGAGCCATCGTCCACAAAGATCAGCTCACAGGGGATCGCCGCACCATCCAGGACCGCCGCCACACGCACAGCGGCCGCCTGCACCAGCCCTTCTTCGTTGTAGGCTGGGATCACCACAGATAACATGCTTCAAGCCTCCTTTCACCATTTCTTTTTATAAACCACAAGCCCCGTGAGATAATTGACCACCACGACCACCACCGCCACGAGGATCTTCGACAGGTTTTGCCCAAAGCCCAGGCCCTGCACCATGAGAAGGAGCAGCACCGTTTCCAGGCCCAGAGAGAACAGCCGCGACGCCACAAAAGCCGCCGCTTCCTGCAGGCTGCGACGAGAGGCAGCGCGATAG
>CAUDRX010000182.1 GCA_958451915.1 uncultured Peptococcaceae bacterium | reverse complement strand
GTCGCAAGCACCGTCGCAAATTACGGAGCTTATGGAGCAGGCACCTATTATGGTAAAGCAGATACGCCGCAAAAAACGTACCCGCAAACAGTTGCCACGCAAACGCCAGTGCCGCAAATCAAGACGGTAACTGGTGCAGCGGCTCCGAAAGTCAAAGAAACGTCTGAGAGTCGGTATCCGTTGGTCAATTATTACAAGGAGAATCCAGAAGATCTTGATGCATGCTGGAATTCCAGCTGTTTTCCGTATGACAATTAAAGAAAGGACTACAAAATGAATCTGAGTAAGCTTGAAATGGTATTCAATCCCGATGATATCAGCGGCCAGATCCACATTATTGGTTGTGGCTCGGTTGGCTCTACTGTGGCAGAACTTCTCGCACGGTATGGCCTGAAGAATTTCACGCTGTGGGATATGGACGAGGTTGAAAGCAAGAATATCGTCAACCAGATGTTCTTCGCCAACAATATTGAAGCTCCAAAAGTCGAGGCGGTTCGCGATATTATCTGCGCCATCAATCCTGATGCCAAAGATGAAATCGTTCTGAAGCCGAATGGTTGGCAGGGCGAGATGATTCGCGGTTATGTATTCCTCGCAGTCGATAATATCGAAATTCGCAAGCAGTTCATGGAAGCGAACAAGTACAATCCGAATATCAAGGGCGTGTTTGATATCCGCACTGGGTTCCATGATGCACAGTGCTGGGCAGCAGATTGGAGCAAGGAAAAAGATCGAGAGAATTTATGGAACTCTATGAATTTCTCTCATGAAGATGCACAGGCTGGAACTCCGGTTTCCGCATGTGGTATCGTTCAGGGTCTTGCCCCGACTGTTCGTTTTGTGTGTTGTTTGGCAGTTACAAACTTTATCAATTTCGCGACTAATATCGCACCTTTGAAGAAAATGATCGTTGCAAATCCGTACACTTTTAACGTTACGGCTGCATAAAGAATAAATAAAAAAATCGTGATGAATTACTGTTGAAATATACAGTCCTGCCGGATGACCGACAGGTTCGTAAAGGTAAGAGCATATACACCCCACCGGGCAGCCGTGATTGTGATCGACCGGCCGCGCCAGGCGACTCTGCAGGTATATAGATCTGTTGATTGAAATAATTAACGATGACACGTGTCCGCGAACAAGCCCGAGCGCAGTACCCGCAGAAAAAGGTATCCTATGAAGGCACCTCCTAAGCAAGCAACTACTAACAACCACTGTTTAGATCACGATTTAGAAGAAGAGGTAAACATATGTACGTTACTTATTGGAATCCACCGAGAACAAGACAGATTACGTTTGACGAAATCCTTAGCGGAGTCGTTGATGTGAATCAGTTGAAATATGCTGGCGATGAAACTTCTACTCGAACCGTGCAGCGCGAGGGTTTGAATGATCGTTTGGTGGCTATCACAAATGTCACTAGTATGATTACACAGCTGACGGAATTTAATCAGAAATATACTCGTCTTGAAGCAGTACGTGACCTGTCGACGTATTACTATCACTTTGAAATTCCTAAGAAGACTGGTGGCGTTCGTCCGATTGATGCTCCAACCAATGAATTGAGCGATGCGTTGGTTGAGTTGCGGACGCTGTTAAAAAGTTTCATGATTGCTGATTATCACACGGCAGCACACGCATATATCAACGGGCGCGGCACTCTGAGTGCGATTAAAAAGCATCAGGCGGGGCACAGATATACAGTAAAAGATCGTGAGACTGGGAAAGAAAAGATCGTCACCTATGAAAATAACTGGGCTGTCAAGTTTGACTTTCATGGATTCTTCCCGAGCTCCACTCCTGAGTTTATCTACAGCATGTTCAGCAAGATTTATCCGTTTTCTCTCATTATGAAAGATCGAAATGGATACAATCAGCTGACTAAAGCGATGCGTCTGTGCTTCTTGAACGGTGGTCTTCCGCAGGGAACGCCAATCAGTCCGTGGATTACGAACGTTATGATGATCCCGTTTGATTATATGTTAAACAAGAAGCTTTCTTACAAATATACCATGAAAGACGGCATTTCTCGCACTTTTACATACACCAGATATGCAGACGATATCACCATCAGCTGCTATTTGAGTTTTGATCCGATGGAAATGCAGGATATTATCAAAGAGACGTTGGATGCAATCAATGCTCCGTTTACTTTGAATGAAGAAAAAACGCATTATGGCAATCGGCATTCGAGCGAAAACTGGATGCTCGGTCTGATGTGGAACGCCAATAACGATATCACAGTCGGATGGCGCAATTTTAAGGACTTCAAGAAGATGGCATCTAATTACATCGTCTGCAAGAAAGAAGGAAAAACGTGGGATCTTGAAGACCTGCAGCAGTTTAATGGCAGGCTGAATTACTACCGTATGGTAGAAAAAGAATCGGTCGACGCGGTGATTTCTCGGTACAACAAAAAGTATCGTGTTGATATGATGGCAATGCTCAAAGCTGACTTAAAACCAAAAGAAGGAGTTGTTTTCTAATGATTGAAATGATGTGTAGAGATGGTGGCACTCCAGTTGAATTGCTCGATCAGGCGGCAAATGTCGTAGAGGAATCCATTGGGTGTCCAGTTGACCTGTTGGATATCGACGACCACAGAGCAATGGTCTATTGGGGGCCGTCTGATGTTGCAAGCGCAATCAAGGAACTCGGCATCAAAGAAATCGACGCAGAGGATATGAGCTTATGTGCAGATCTTTTGTGCGATTTTGAAGTGAACATTCATCAGGCAATGCTTGAGGCCGGACACGACGCTCTACAGATTTGTTTGGAGCGTCTTGTTGATGAACTGCGAGAGCAGGACAAGGAATCCAAGTAATTATATATTGTAATCTCTTTTGAATATCGGGCGTTCTACGTCGCGAGCTGCCGGTTGACCGACAGTTATGAAGAATACCACAGCACGCTCATACGGGCTCTAGGGCTGCCAACCACAGGCAGCCTCGCCCTCCTGAGCTATGGATCAAATTAGTTCGCAAGGGCGGAGTCTCCGTTCTGCAGCCTAGATCCCAGCAGAGCTGGAGATCGCGGCTGCCATCACTGCGACTCATTGGCCATCAGAACATTTACTCGACAATGCTTCCGGGATCAAAGATCCCTCCAAATTATCTCGCAAATGTTCTTCCAGCCAAACTGCTACTCACAATTTAGAAAAGAGATTGATTATGGATTACAAATATAAAGTTGGACAAAAAGTACGAATTCGAAAAGACTTGACAGCCGGCGCAGAATATCCAATGCAAAGCGGAGAAAAGTATGGTTTAGATCCGGGAGTCAATGAGGCTATGGAAACGTATCGTGGACAGATTATGACAATCGACCGTCAAATCTTAGGTGTTTATATGCTTTGCGAGGACAGCCACTATTGGAGTTGGACTGACACGATGTTTGAATCACCAAAACCGCTTACATGTAAAAGTCTTTTGTAAAGGAGTGAATTTAAATGGCAGAAACCGCCAAAAAGACGGTGCAAAAAACCATTCTTTTTCCCGTTGAAGATCAGCTCGCAAAACTCGTTGTTACAGAGGACGATATTGAACGAATTATTCAGCAGGCCGTTAAAAGTGCTAATGAAACGAAAAAAGCACGGAAACCTCGTAGGACGGACAGTCTTTATCTCAAGGATGGGCGCAAAAAGCCAACTCCGGCAGACCCTATTAAGTCAAAAGAGGATTTCAAGAAGATTGTTGGTTACCTTGGGTCTAACGGTTCTGAAGAAATCGCGTTAAGAAACAAAACGATGTTTATTCTCGGTTGTTCAATTGGCGTTCGATGTGGCGATTTGTTGAAGCTTAAAACGGCTGATGTTTATTATGAGAATGCTCATGTAAAAGATCATGTTGAGCTGATCGAGCAGAAGACCGGCAAGCGAAACGTGTGTAAAATTTCTCATATGGCAAAAGAAGCTTTAAGAGAATATTATCAAGCAATTAGTTTTCGAATTGACCGCGACACGCTTCTTTTTCAGAGCAAGAAAGGTGGACAGCTTAACGTTAGATCGGTGAGTAACCTTTTGAAAAAAGCTGGTAAGGCGTGTGGTTTGGACATTGAGCTGTCGACTCATAGTATGCGTAAAACTTATGCTATGGCCGCGTTACAGAGTGCCGAGGGTACAGTTGATGGCGCGAATATCTTGAATATTCTCCAAACAAAATTTAATCACAGCGACCAGCGTATTACGATGAGATATATCAAAATGGATCAGGAAAAACTTGATGAAGTCTCTGAGAATGTTTCCGACTGGTTTGAAGGAGAATGAACTATGAACTATAAGTTTAAACCTGGAGATAAAGTAACGGTTAGAAAAGATTTATCAAATTGTGAAGCGTACAAAATGTTGTCAGGAGAAACTCCAAATGATGCTATTATTGCTACTACTTCTATGGAAAATCTTCGAGGAAAACAAGTCACAATCGAGAGCTATGGTTGTTGTGGGAGTTCAATGTGCTACAGGGTAAAAGAAAATTTCAGATATTGGGCAGATGAAATGTTCGAAGAATCTAAAAAGCCGTTTACATGTAGAAGTTTATTATGAAAGAGGTAGAAGAGCGTGTCGAAAAGTAAATACAAATATAAGAATGGAGAAACTGTTCGCATTAGGGAAGATCTTCAATCTGGAGTAGTTTATTACATGAGATCTGGTCCAGAACCGGATGCCAATGGAATTGAGACGTCATGGAGCGGACGCGGA
>CAUDRX010000181.1 GCA_958451915.1 uncultured Peptococcaceae bacterium | reverse complement strand
TTTGATCGGTGCCGTATCGGCCAAACAGTATCCTGACACAGGATATCCTGAGTTTGCTTTATGTGGACGCTCTAATGTCGGAAAGTCTTCATTCATCAACCGTATCATTAAACGCAAGAATCTTGCCCGCACGAGTTCACAACCTGGAAAGACGCGGGAACTCAACTATTATGAGATCGAGACAGACCTCTCTCCTTTTTATTTTGTTGATCTGCCGGGCTATGGCTTTGCAAAAGCCAGTCAAAAAGACAGGGAACGTTGGGGAAATTTCATCGAGGATTATCTGTTGCACCGGGATGCTTGTCAGTTGGTCATGCAAGTGATCGATCTCAGACATCCGCCGACGAAAGATGATATTGCTATGTATCAGTGGTTGAAGTACTATGACAAACCAGTTCAGATCGTGGCCACAAAGGCAGACAAACTTTCAAAAGGGCAGTATGCGAAACAGCAGAATGTGATCCGTAAGTCTTTGGAGATGCCGGGCGATGCGTCGATCATATTGTTCTCCGCCGAAACCGGGTTGGGTGTTGATGCGATCGATGCGTTACTGACACCATATCTGATTTGAATAGATGAAGGATGTCTCTCAAGACATCCTTTTTTCATGGTTGATCGCAGATCTTTTCCGCCCTCTTTGCAAGCCCTTGAATCTCTGCTATACTAAAAAAAGACTCAAAAAAGGAAGGAACGCCTATGCAGATAGTTATCATCGGAGCAGGTAAAGTTGGCTATAGCCTGGCTCGCATGCTGTCGGCCGATGAACATGATGTGATCGTTATCGAACCGGACATCGAGCGAGGCAATATCATCAATGAAAAATTGGATGTACAGGTGGTCAATGGAAACGGTGCCAGTCCGCGTTTACAGCGTGCGATCGGGATAGGAGATGCAGATCTTGTTGTGGCTGTGACAGACCGTGACGAGATCAACATGCTTTCATGCATGTTTGCGAAACAGGCGGGCGCAAAGCAGACGGTGGCACGTTTGCGTGATATCGATTATGCCAACGACATCCGCTCGTTGCGGGAGATGATGCCGGAGGTTGATGCCTTCATCAATCCAGAGCAAGTCACTGCTGAGACGATCTCAAATTATATTCGGATCCCTGAAGCTAAGAATATCTATTATTTTGATAAACGAAAACTGATGATGGTCGAATTACAGGTCACAGAAAAAAGTGCGATCCTTGGAAAGGCTTTGAAGGATCTTCCGAAGGTCAAGCCATTTCTGATTACGTCCATTATGCGTGATGAGAATCTGATCATCCCAAATGGGAATGAGATCATTCGTTCGAAAGACTATATTTTTTTGATGACTCGTACAGAAGATATGAAAGAGATCGAACGGTCACTTGGCTTTAAGCGGCGTGTGATCCAGGAAGTGATGATCCTGGGCGGGGGGCGCCTTGGGTATTATTTAGCAAAGATACTGGAACCAATGGATGTGCAGGTTAAGATTATCGAGCAAAACCTGAAACGCTGTGAATTTTTATCCAGCATGCTTGATACAACGATCATTTTAAATGGCGATGTCGGCGATGCGGATATTTTAGCAGAAGAGGGCATCAGTGATGTTGACATCCTGGTGGCTTCAACTGATAATGACAAATTGAACATCCTTGCTTGCTTGCTGGGGGCGCGATTGGGGGCCAAACAGACGGTGACGCAGATTCGCCGTGCAGATTATATGCCATTGATCGAATCGGTTGGGATCGATGTTGCTGTGGATCCACAGGCTTTGACCCGGGAAGCAATCTTAAAACTTATCCGCAAAGGAAAGCTGGAGTCGCTGACACTCATTGATTCCGGTAGTGCAGAAGTGATTGACCTTATCGTGAAAAGAGAACATCGCAAGATCTGCGGGAAAAAGATCAAAGATATTCCGTTCCCTAATGGTGTGATCATTTCGTCGATCGATCGTGGTGGTGATGTTATCATTCCAAATGGGGAAGATGCTGTACTGCCGAATGATCGTATTACGATCTTTGTCGGAAAGCGTGCTGTGCGGAAAGTTGAACGACTGATCAATATATAGAGGGATTGCTATGATAAATCGTACAATCGTCGGCTTTTTGGGGAAACTGGTCATCTTCGTAGGCCTGTCAATGAGTGTTCCGATGTTGATGAGCATCTATGACCAGGAACATATCATGCATATTTATCTTATTGCTATCGCCGTCACCTTATCCTGTGGCGGCGCCTTTTTGGCGATCGGCCGCGGATATCACAGTATGATGCGTATTCGGGATGGTTTTTTACTTGTTACCCTGGCTTGGCTGAGTGCGTCATTTTTTGGGACGTTGCCGATGACGATGAGTGGCTATTTTCCGAGCTACCTGGATGCGTTTTTTGAGACTTTATCTGGCTTCACGGCAACAGGCATCACTGTGCTCGCTGATGTGGAAAGCTTGCCACGAAGTATTTTGCTCTGGCGCAGCATGACCCAATGGCTGGGGGGCATGGGGATTGTTGTCTTGTTCGTTGCCATGCTTTCTGGGGTCAGTGGGAGTGCTCAGCTGATGAACGCAGAAGTAACAGGCCCTGTCAAAGAAAAATTGAGCCCGCGCAGCAGTGATTCGGCGAAGATCCTATGGATCACTTATCTGATCCTGACTGCTTTGAACTTTGTGGCGCTGCTTTGCTGCGGGATGAGCCTCTTTGATGCAGCAAATCACGCAATGAGTACGATTTCGACAGGCGGATACTCGACGCGCAACGACGGGATCCTTGCTTATCCGCAACATAGTGTGCAGTGGGTGACGATGGCGTTCATGTTTTTGTCGGCCTGTTGTTTTGCTCTGTTCTATCGTTTGTTCCGCCGAAGAGATCTGCGCGTTTTTTGGCAAAACAGTGAGTGGCGTTTTTTTGTCATTCTGATCTTGGTTTTTTCGGGTTTGATCGTGATCGTTCTGTATCCGAACGGGCAGGAAAGTCTGATCGATATGATCCGCATGGCCCTTTTCAATGTTGTTGCCCTGTTCTCTTCGACATGTTTTGTCACTGTCGATTATGATTCCTGGCCGCCATTTTTGCAGCTTTTAGTGCTTCTGATTATTTTTATGGGCGGATGTGCTGGTTCGACAGCAGGTGGCGTGAAATTGGAGCGCGTTTTGATTCTTTTGCGACAGTCGCGCAATGAGTTGCGCAATATGCTTCATCCTCGCATGATCACCAGCCTTAAGATCAATGGCAGTGTGATCCCAAACCGAGTGATCATCAATGTCTCGATATTTATCTTTTTATTTGTAGCGATCAGTGTGGTCTCGACTTTTTTTGCGGCGGCTGTTGGTCTTCCGATCCGCGAAGCATGCACGACCTCGCTGACTTGCCTGTGCAACAGTGGCCCTTCTTTTGGGGATTATGGACCGACGGAACCGTTTGCCAGACTGCCGGGCGTACTGAAGGCGTATTACTGCCTTTTGATGCTTTTTGGCCGTTTGGAACTATATACAATCCTGGTGCTTTTTGTACCGCGTTTAAAACATTGAGTGGAGGCGTCTGATGATCATTTTGGGATTGGATCCCGGAACTGCAACGACAGGTTATGGTGTGATCCGCATGACTAATTTTAAGATCACCTGTGTGGCCTATGGGGCGATCATAACAAGGCCTGAGATGGCAATGCCGGAA
Source organism: uncultured Peptococcaceae bacterium (assembly GCA_958451915.1). Lineage (GTDB taxonomy): Bacteria > Bacillota > Peptococcia > Peptococcales > Peptococcaceae > UMGS1590. The sequence continues at coordinate 1,086 of CAUDRX010000181.1, read as the reverse complement.
CGACTGAAGGTCATTTATGAAGACCTGGGACAGATCCTTGAACAATATTCGCCTGACGAGGTGGCTGTGGAAAAACTGTTCTTTGGCCGTAATACAACGACAGCGATCACTGTTGGTCAAGCGCGCGGTGTATTGCTTTTGCGTCTGGCGCAGGCTGGGCTGACGATAGGAGAATACACACCGATGCAGATCAAGCAGGCGCTTGTTGGATACGGCAATGCTGAGAAAAAACAGGTCCAGTATATGGTACAGCATTTCCTGAAGCTGCCGGAAGTGCCAAGACCCGATGATGCGGCGGACGCTTTGGCTATCGCTATCTGCCATGCCCATAGCCGTAGTGGATTGTTATAATGGAGGAAGAGTGAATGATTGGTTATCTAAAAGGGATCGTTGCTTCTTGCGACGGTCCATTAGTAACGTTGATGGTCGGTGGTGTTGGCTTTGAGATCACTATGCCTAATGATGGGGAAAGTCTGTTCACTGTTGGGGATGAAACCGGCATTTATACTTATATGATCGTGAGAGAAAATGAGATTGGTTTGTATGGGTTTGGCAGTCTTTTGGAAAAGAAACTTTTCAATCTTTTGATCGGCGTTTCCGGGATCGGACCTAAGAGTGCCATGCAGATGCTTGGCGTAGCAAGTGCACAAGGGATCATCACTGCGATCGCGGCCGGAGATGAAAAACTGCTCACTTCCCTGCCGGGGATCGGAAAGAAAAGCTCGGCGCGTATCATACTGGAGCTCCAGGAAAAGATAGCTAAGGCCTTCCCTACCCTGCCGCTTGATATCGAGGCTGCGAAGCCTCGGCCTAAGCGGCCAGTGGCTAGCGTGATCGAAAAAGATCTGAACGATGCTTTGATGGCATTGGGGTATAGGGCCAATGAAATCAAGGAACTTTTCGAAGCAACAGATGTATTGACAGAAACGGATGTAAACAGTGCCTTAAAAAAAGCATTGCAGTATTTAGCGAGAGGATAAGCCATGCTGGAAGAAAGAATCGTTTCCTCAAGTGAGATGATTGAGGATGTGAAAATGCAAAAAAATCTGCGTCCGAAACGATTTGCAGATTATATCGGACAGAGCA
>CAUDRX010000180.1 GCA_958451915.1 uncultured Peptococcaceae bacterium | reverse complement strand
CGATGATGTTCTTCACACGCTCCTCAAAATCACCGCGATATTTGCTGCCAGCAACAAGGCCGCCCATATCAACATTGATGATCTCCTTGTCTTTAAGAAGCTCAGGCACATCACCAGAAACGATCCGCTGGGCAAGGCCTTCAGCGATGGCTGTCTTACCAACGCCCGGCTCACCGATGAGCACAGGATTGTTCTTAGTGCGACGGATAAGGATCTGGATGACACGTTCAATCTCCTGGCTGCGGCCGATGACAGGATCGATCTTGCCCTCTTTGGCCAGCTGGTTGAGATTGCGGCCATACTCTTCAAGGGCGTTGCCTTTGCCGTTCTCTCCACCCTGCTGAGCCATATCATCCGGCATACCATTCGTGCCATTATGGCCGTTCTGTTTCTGGGCAAAGACACCACCGCCATAGTGGTTGTTGACCTCACGGATGACCTGTTCCAGACTTATGCCCTGATCGCTCAATGCCTGAAAAGCGACACCATCATTGGCCTGCATGAGCGCGATCAGCAGATGCTCCGTTGCGATGCTGTTCATGCGCAGGCGTACTGCAAGATTCCAGGCAAGCTCAAAGCAGCGTTTCACGCGCGGTGTATACGCCAGTCGGTTTGGATCGACAGGGACCTGTCCCTCTCCGACCATACCAAGGATATCCTTGCGCAGATGGTCAGGATCCACTTTCAGGGTCTTGAGAACACTGGAGGCAATGCCACCAGCCCGCATGAGCCCCAAAAGAACGTGTTCCGTTCCGATCATACGGTGTTTCATCCTGATGGCCTCTTCCTGGGCATAAGCCAGGGCCATCGTTGCGTTTTCTGTAAAATTAAAAGTTGCCATATAGGTTCACTCCTTAAAAGGGATGTATTTTTCTGTCTCAGATCAAGCGCTCACGCCTGAGGGCTATTGCCCTTTTCCGCGTCTTCCAACGCCTTGATCGCATCGCGCAGATGCGCCGCTTCTTCAAAATTCTCCGACGCAATGGCCCGTTCAAGCTCAGCCTGCAGATGTTCTTTGGCACTCATCGGCACCGTTTTCTCAGTTTCTGCATTATGAGCCGTCGTTGCTGCAGTCTGCTCGCTGTGCAATTGACGCATCAGTGGTGGCAACACATCTTTAAAATGGTCGTAACATTCGCTGCAGCCCAGAAATCCGTTGTGCTGGAAATCTTCCCAGCTCGTCCCACACTGTGGACAAGGGCTGATACCACTTTCTGTGCCGATCTGCTGCACAGGCTGAGCAACAGATTGGAAAAACGGTGCAAAAAAGCTTGCAAAAGGCTGATCAAAAAAGCCACTGCCGAAAAGGTCGTTCTGAAAGAACGACGCGAACGGATCTCCAGCGCCTCTTTCCTTAGCCGCGCATGCCGCGCAGAGGTGTTCGCTGTGCGCGACACCATTGATAATGACTTGTTTATGTACAGTCGCTTCATGCTGTTTACATTTATCACATAACATGTCGCATTACTCCTTTTCCTGATTTGATCTTTTATCATCATCCACGTCTTTCGCTTGCGCCGAAGACACTGGATCTATTGGATTACTCAGACTCATATGCGCCAAAAGCTGCAGCATGAGCTGTGCACGCATCTCATTGGTTGACATCGAACGCAGCGGCTTAAGCACACGCTCCTTCAGGATCGCCGACAGGAGCGAGCCAACATCCGGTGGCAGGACATCTTCCTCCACAAGATAGGCGAGAATGCTTTCCGCCTCTTTTTCCGACAAGCTATGGTCTGACGCCTCCATCAGCGGACGAAGATCATGGGCGCTGTCAAGATGGACCCGATGAATACGCACATATCCGCCGCCGCCGCGACGCGTCTCTACCACATAGCCATTGGCAGGTGTAAACCGCGTTTGCAGCACATAATTGATCTGACTGGGCACACAGGAGAATTTCTCCGAGAGCACACTCCTCTGAACAATCAAAACACCTCCATCTGATTGGTCCAACAACATTTTCAAATACTTTTCTATATCCTGGGACAAGCTGCCCATCCTTCTCACCTCACTTTGGTGTTGGGTCATTTTTGACCTTGTTTGACCTTATGCTTATATTATAGTCGTACATAGGGAAAAGTAAAGGTCAGACTTTGGTCAAATCAATCTTTTATTTTACTTTTATCTCATTTAATCTTAAATAATCGTCTTTAATCAAATATCATCCATTTTCTGACCTTATCTGATGTTTGCGCTGTTTTTGCACCCCCTCTACGCTTGTGGTATCATAGAACCATCCCTATCAAAAGAGGTGCAGCGATGAACGACATCATCCGAGAAAAACTAAAGACTCTGCCGACCAATCCTGGGGTCTATCTCATGAAAGACAAAGATGGCAAGATCATCTACGTCGGCAAGGCCATCAATCTAAAAAACCGTGTGCGCTCCTATTTTCGGGCCCAGCCCAGAGAAGCGGTCAAAACCAAAGCCCTCGTACGCCATATCGAAGACCTCGAATACATCATCGTTGACAATGAGACCGAAGCCCTCGTTCTGGAGTGCAATCTCATCAAAAAATACCGGCCGAAGTACAACATCAGCCTCAAAGACGGCAAAACCTATCCCTATCTGCGCATTACGAAAGAAGATTACCCCCGCATCTTCGTCACGCGCCAGGTCGTGCGTGACGGCTCCAGATATTTTGGACCTTATACCAACGTCACTGAACTCCGTGAAACATTGGATCTCACCCATCGCATTTTTCCATTCCGAACCTGCTCAAACACCCAGTTCAATAAAGGCATCGGTTGTCTCAATGAACACCTCGGGCTATGCAAAGGTCCATGTATCGGTCACATCAGCAAAAGCGACTACAACACCATGATCGAACAAGCCGCCGATTTCTTCGCCGGACATACCGATCCCCTGCGCAAACGTCTTGAGCGAGAGATGCTTGACGCCTCCGATGCCCTCGATTTTGAGACCGCCGCCCTCAAACGCGACCAGATCCGCGCCATCGACGCCATCAGCGATCGCCAAAAAGCCGCCAGTCAAAACACTGGCAACCATGATGTCGTCGCCATGGCACGTAACGATCTCGGTGCCATGATGCAGATCTTTTTCGTGCGTGGCGGCAAAGTCCTCGGCCGTGAGAGCTATCCCCTCCACGCAAGCAAAGATGACAGCGACGAGGAGATCTTCGCCAGCTTTGTAAAACAATTCTATCTCGATCAGGAAGCAGTGCCGCGGACCATCTATATCGACCGGCATTTTGACGATGAAGACGCCCTTACCGCCATTCTCAGTGACAAACACGGCTATAAAGTCCACTTCCATGTGCCGCAGGCAGGGGAACACCGAGCGCTCATGGACCTCGTCCGACGCAACGCCCAGGAAGCCCTGTCCAAGCGCATCATCAGCGGTGAGCTTGCGCGTGCCCGTACCGAAGGCGCCCTCGCTGATCTTAAAGATTACCTCGGGCTTGACCATCTGCCAAACCGTATCGAATGCTATGACATCTCCAACATTCAGGGCACCGACTCCGTCGCTTCCATGGTCGTCTTCGTCGCTGGCAAGCCACTAAAAAACCAATACCGCCACTTCAAGATCAAAACCGTTGAAGGCCCCAATGACTTCGCCAGCATGTATGAGGTCATCACCCGACGCTTCAGTCACGCCACCAGAGAACTCGAAAGCGGTATGAAGATGGGAAAATTCGCCTGGCTCCCAGACCTCGTCATCATCGACGGCGGCAAAGGCCAGCTTGGCTACGCCCGTCGCGCCATGCGCGAACAAGGCTACGCTTACATCCCAACTTTCGGGCTGGCCAAGCAGGAAGAACTCCTGTTTAAGGAAGATGAAGAGGCGCCGATCGTACTCCCGCGTCAATCCAATGCCCTTTACCTTATTCAGCGCGTACGTGATGAATCTCACCGTTTTGCCATCACCTATCATCGTTCCCTGCGAGGTAAGCGTCAGCTCGCATCCGTTCTCGACGACATCCCAGGTGTCGGGAAAAAACGCAAGGAGAATCTCTTGACCCACTTCGGTTCATTTAGTAAAATTCAAAGTGCAGATATAGACGAAATCGCTGAGGTACCCGGGATCAGCCGAGACCTCGCCGAGACCATCCATACCTACCTGAAAACCCATCAGGATCTACAGGCACGTCTGCGCAGAAAACAATGATTACTCTTTGAAAGGAGTTTTTTCATGAAATCACTTATTGTTCACCTTCTGTCCTACAGCCTCGGGCTCTATCTTACCGCCCGGCTTGTTCAGGGACTTTACTTTGATACCCTCGCAGCCCTTGTTCTCGGCGCCGTCGTGCTTTCCATCGTCGACGCCATCATCAAACCAGTCATCACTGTACTCACACTGCCGATCAATCTCCTGACCCTTGGGCTCTTCACCTTCGTCATCAACGGGTTCATGCTCAAGATCACCTCTCTCATCGTTCCGGGAATGGCCGTTGGGGGATTCTGGGCAGCCACTTTCGCCGCTCTTGTCCTTACCATCATCAGCGGCATCATCAACTGGCTCATCAGTGACTGAACATTATCCATTCTGCACGAAAAAAGCCTTCGCAAATGCGAAGGCTTTTTTCGTACCACAAATGATCAAAATGCATCCCCTAGTAGAACATGCCCCGACAAGCGCATGCCACTGCAGAAAATGCACATCGCTTTGTATCCGCAGGACAGAGTAGCACTCCCCCCATCCGCACAAAAAAAGACCACCCTGCAACACGCAAGGTGGTCGCTCATCCTGGCAATGACCTATCTTCCCAGCAAAAGAACAGCAAGTATTGTCGGCGCGG
>CAUDRX010000179.1 GCA_958451915.1 uncultured Peptococcaceae bacterium | reverse complement strand
ACTGCAGGATGCAGTCGCGGCGCTTTTTTTGATGGAAGGATGCGTATAATGAAGAAAATATCTTTTCACCAGACAAGGAGGCTTTTGCCATGACTACCATCACTGCCGCTATGATCGACCGCTTTGCCTGTGCCCTGCACGCTGAGGACCGCGCGCCTGCGACCATTGTGAAATATTGCCGCGACCTGCGCGCCTTTGCTGCGTGGCTAGGACCGCAGCCCCTCGCTCAGAGCCAGATCAACGACTGGAAAGCGCACCTGCTCGCCCAGGGCTACGCCCCTGTGACGATCAACGCCCGCCTCGCTGCGCTCAACAGCTTCTTCCGCTTGCTGGGCTGGCAGGAGCTGCATGCCCGCTTTCTGAAGATCCAGCGGCGCGTTTTCCGCGATCCGGCACGCGTGCTCACGCGCCGGGAATATGAGCGGCTGCTGCGCACGGCACGCCGACAGGGCAGAGAGGAACAGGTGCTGCTCCTTGAAACCCTCTGCGCCACCGGCATCCGCGTCTCCGAGCTCTCTGCTATCACCGTACAGGCGGTGGCCCAGGGGCGCGCTGTGCTCACCCTGAAAGGCAAGACCCGCGTGATCCTTCTGCCGCGTGCGCTGCGTCAGCGACTTTCTGCCCATATCAAACGCCAGCATCTCAGCAGCGGCACCGTCTTTCGCGACAAGCGCGGCCGCGCCCTCACGCGCTACCAGATCTGGCACATCATGAAGCGGCTCGCCGCTGCTGTCGGTGTGGCCGCCAGCAAGGCTTTTCCCCACAATCTGCGCCACCTCTTTGCCACCACATACTACAGCCTCAGTCATGACATCGTGCGGCTCGCCGATGTCCTCGGCCACAGCGCCCTGGAGACCACGCGCCTTTACCTCGCCAGCAGCGGCAGCGAACACCTGCACACCCTGGAACGCCTGCCGCTTCTGCTCTGACGCCGACCGACCAGGAGAGGAGGGATAAAAAAAGAGCAGCCGCAAGCGGCCGCTCCAACGGAATCAACATTTTGTTGAACAAGGAACGAAATCATTCATTCGGACCTTGTTAGGCATCCCTATTATAACATAATGTAGAATTATTTAAAACAATCTGAAGTCATTTTAGGCGCAATCTATCAAGGTCACATGAAAGTTTTTATGTGACCCTGGTCGATTGCGCTTAAATTTTGTCTCTTTTCAACAACACATACGGGATTTCCCCAGGATCTGCCGCCTCACATGCAAGCGCCAACAAAATGTTGATTTTGTTGGTATCGTTTGATGACAAGCGGGGTGATCGTGTGAAGGAGACATTGGCGGCTTACTGCCGCATACGCCGGAAAACACCAGCTACGGCAGTAAGTTCCGCGCCCATTGGCGTTGTGCGCAGGGTCATCATTGGCAGACCGCTGTGCACAACCGCACGACCACCGGCAGCGGCTGTCCAGTGTGCAGCGGGCGGCAGGTATGCGCAGGGTTCAATGACCTCGTCACCACCCAGCCAGCCCTTGCGCGCCAGTGGCATCCCACAAAGAACGGCAGCCTGACGCCGCAGCAGTTCACCGCCGCCAGCCATCACAAAGCCTGGTGGCGCTGTGAGAAGGGGCATGAGTGGCAGGCCGAGATCAAATCCCGTGTGCAGGGCGCCGGCTGTCCCGTCTGCGCCGGCAAGCAGGTCCTTGCCGGAGAGAACGACCTTGCCACGTGCGACCCCGTTCTCGCCGCTGAGTGGCATCCCACGAAGAACGGCGCCCTCACCCCACGCGATGTCACCCCCGGCAGCAGCCGCAAGGTCTGGTGGCGCTGTGCCCGCGGACATGAGTGGCAGGCAAGCATCGCCAGCCGCCATCGCGGCAATGGCTGTCCTGTGTGCAGCAGCAGACAGGTGCTCGCCGGGTTCAACGATCTTGCCAGCCAGTTCCCGCAGATCGCCGGTGAATGGCATCCCGAGAAGAATGGCGTCCTCACGCCCGAGCAGGTGACGCCCGCTTCCAACCGCAAAGTCTGGTGGCGCTGCCCTCTTGGGCATGAATACCAGGCCACCGTCGCCAGCCGCACCCGGCGCCACGGCGGCTGTCCCTATTGCAGCGGCCGCAAAGTCCTGGCCGGGTTTAACGATCTCGCCAGCCAGCGTCCCGCCCTCGCGCGCGAGTGGAAGCAGCTCCTGAACGGGGACCTCACACCCCAGGCGGTCACTCAGGCCAGCCACAAAAAAGTCTGGTGGCAGTGTCCCGCCGGCCATGTCTGGCAGGCCACCGTCTACAGCCGCACCCACGGCGGCAGCGGCTGCCCCGTCTGCGCAGGCAAAGCAGGCAGCCGCCACCTCGCCATGCAGGAGCGCCGCGAATGAACCCAGCACAAACAACCACGGCACGCCGTCAGGCGCAGACCGTGTTGATATAAAAAGATCAAAATAAGGAGTGAAAGGATATGAATAAGCAAAGAAGCAAGAAAAGCAAGCTCGTCGCACTGCTCCTCAGCTTCGCCTTGCTCATCACCATGTTCCCAGCCGGTGCATTTGCAGCGCCAGGGAATGGGGAGACGACGCAGGCAAGTTCGTTAGAGCCTGGTTCTGTAACTTCTAACGATGAGCTTGTTACGATTGAAAAGTCTGCCGAGCGAACAGGTGTAGATACCTGGGACATCACAATGACAGTTGATCCTAAGGAATCTATCCAGTCGGCACCGGTAGATATTGTTCTAGCCATGGATGGCTCTGGTTCGATGAATGGATGGAAGCAAATAAGTGCGCAAGATGCAGCGTCGAATCTTGTGGATTTCTTGGCAAATCAAGGTGTTAATGCTAAAGTTGGTGTAATCTCCTTTGGCGATTTTTATACGGGCCATGGTGGTGCGGACTATGGTGATCGTCCAGGAAACTGGGGTTATGAAGAAGAAGAAGAAGGTGCTACGAAGCATTGTGGCTTGACTAACGTTTCTCAAACCAAGTCCATCAAGGATGCGATAAAAAAAGTACCTGCGGATAAAGCAACCAACATGCAAGCAGGGCTTGATATGGCAGTCGACGTTTTGAATGGCGATAATGCGACAACTGGCGCAAAAAAAGTTATCATTTTCCTGTCTGACGGGGAATATAAGCATTTACAGAATAGTAATCTACCGGATAGTCGATTTGAAAAACTCTATAAGACTGCTGGGGAATACCGCGATAAAGGCATAGACATTTATACAGTTGGATTTGCAAATCAGGGACAAGGAAGTGAGACCTTAAAGAGGATTTCTTCTACTGATGAGAATGGTGATCCATATTTCTACACGTCGAACGACCTTGATGGTCTGACGGCCAATTTCCAGGATATCGCAACGCGTGTGATCGCCATGGTAACTGATTATATGGGTGATTATGTGACGTTGGATCGTACTCCAATTGCCACATTAGAAGATGGTACAGATGTATCAGATAAATTGTTCACTACGGATGACGGTTCCTATTTAAGCTGGAATCCAGATCTAACTACATCGTCTTCTGGCAGAAAAGATCATCGTCCGCCAAGTGGCGGCGGAGATAATCCGGATCAAGGCCAAAATACTGTTGCAGAATTGGATCAAAAGCTGACGATCACCTATTCTGTAAAGCTGAAAGATGATTGGACAGCACAGAGTCTGTGGGATGAAAGTAATAATACCGGCAACACTAATGTTGTGTTGAATGGACCTGCGGCTTTGCAGTATACAACCAACGATAGTAGTTCGATGAAGGTGTTGGATTTCAAAAAACCTTCTGATACAGTAGAAACAGCCGCACTGACCATTTGGCAGCAGATTGGGACAAATGGTCCAACTTCGACGGATGATCCATCTCAGTATGCGATCATCTGGAATGGTGCAGCCTATGACGACAATGGCGATGAGATGACCTTCGACTGGGTTGATAATGAAGATTCTGTCGCGGTTGGGGAAACAACCTACAACTACGCAGGCACCGACTATGTCGCACCTGGTGAAGAAGCAACGGATATGGATGCGGAAGATTTTGCAGCGCTGAATGCACCGACCGACAAAGGCGAATATCAGCTCATCCATCACTACAGCGATATTCCAAAGGACAATGGCACCGACGTGACCGTTCAGGTTGTTCTTGATGGTACTCCTGTGACAGATGAAAAGAAGATCAAAGAATTGGTCGACTTGAGCAGAGATACAAGCGATACCAATTATAACGTTTGGACTCCAAAGAGCATTGACGCTAATGGCGTAATGACTTTCGGTTTCAACTACTATGAAGCAGATGGTAACGACTGTGTCGACATCAAGGTCGATGTGCTGGATGATAACACTTACATCCTGCAAGGTGTCAACTCCTACCAGAACTACGGCAAACCAGCCGACAAAGGCGGGAACGGGACGAAAAATGTCAACGCCAACAATGACAAGAACAAGACCTACACTGTCGACAATGTAACCGCTGTTCGTGATACGGACACAGATAAGGTCGACTGCACGATCTACCTTAACACCAAGTACAGCATCGAGTACTATGAAGTCCTGAACAATGGGCAAGCGACTGAGATCGGCAACGACAGCAATGTCTACATCGCGCCTGAGAAGGTCACAAGCACCGATCCTAAAGACAAGATCAAAGACGGACAGTCCGCATGGATGAACTGGCAGAACACTGGTTATGCGACCAGCGCAACCTTGGATGCTCTGCCAAGTGACGGTGTTGTTTCCGATGGTTGGTACCTTGGTAGTGTTGACAACAAGGATCCGTTGTATCCAGCGGGTGAGAAATTCACCGCGTTCAACGCTGACTCCGATAAAGCTGATAACCCAACCGCCGACCGTATCATCAAGTTCTTCGCTACGACCGCTGACGCAGCGTCTTACCCAGTTGTG
>CAUDRX010000178.1 GCA_958451915.1 uncultured Peptococcaceae bacterium | reverse complement strand
TCACCCCATCTGTCAGAAAGTATATCATACTGTCTAACAAATGGGGTGCAGTTCACTGTTCCTGTGTGATATTTTTTTCACTACGCAATCGAGCAATGTTTTCTGAGAGTTTGATTTCATTCATGTCTCTCACCTCCTGTCTCCAGTATGATGCATTGACCTTCGTGTCTCAATGGAGGGATGCGGGACAAACGCCTTGTAATGTTGAGCGATGAGAAACCGTCTCGCTCCTCATTCATCCCCAAGCCACTGAACCTGCAAAAAGCCATAAAAAAACGCGTGTCCCACAGCTGACACGCGTTAATATTGTACGGTTTTACTTAGCGTAATTCACGTTGCGAGTTTCGCGGATCACGACAACTTTAATCTGTCCCGGATATTCCATTTCGGCTTCGATCCGTTTGACGATATCATAGGACAATTTAGCAGCTTGGGCATCATCAATCTTTTCAGGTTTGACGATGACACGAACTTCACGCCCAGCTTGAACTGCATAGGTCTTCTCAACACCATCGAAATCATTGGCAATCCCTTCGAGTTGCGTAAGTCGTTTCAGATAGTTCTCAAGGGTTTCACGACGCGCCCCCGGACGTGCAGCAGAGATCGCATCTGCTGCTGCAACAAGAACCGACTCGACACTACTAGGTTCTACATCTCCATGATGAGAGAGGATCGCGTTGATAACGCCTGCTGGTTCACGATATTTGCGAGCAATATCTGCACCAAGGGTAGTATGAGATCCTTCGGTATCATGATCGATGGACTTCCCGATATCATGCAGAAGACCTGCGCGTTTAGCCATCGTCACATCAACTCCAAGCTCTGCAGCCATCAGTCCAGCAAGATGTGATACTTCGATCGAATGTTTCAACACATTCTGACCATAACTGGTTCGATACTTGAGGCGACCGAGCAATTTGACCAGTTCCGGATGGAGCTGATGAATACCTGTTTCGAAGACAGCCTGTTCACCAGCTTCTCGAATCGTACTGTCAACTTCACGCTGCGCCTTATGAACCATTTCCTCAATGCGAGCAGGATGGATGCGCCCATCAACGATCAGCTTCTCCAAGGCAACACGAGCAACTTCACGTCGGATTGGTTCGAAGCAGGAAAGTACAACCGCTTCCGGTGTATCGTCAATGATCAAGTCAACGCCAGTGAGATTTTCAAGTGCGCGGATATTTCGGCCTTCACGACCGATAATGCGGCCTTTCATTTCATCATTTGGCAAAGGCACGACAGAAACAGTCGATTCGGCAACATGATCGGCAGCACATCGCTGGATTGCCCCTGCGATGATATTTCGGGCAGTTTTTTCTGCGGAAGCCTTAGCTTCTGCTTCCTTATCCTTGATCATCACTGCAAGACTGTGATCGACTTCGCTCTCGACCTGATTGAACAACTGATTTTTAGCTTCATCAGTACTGAGTCCTGCGACACGTTCCAACTCCTGCTGTTGCTTTTCGAGCAAAGCATTCAGCTCACCACGTGCTTCCTCAAGTTTATTTTCTTTTTCAAGCAGTGCGTTTTCTTTCTTTTCCAGATTGGTAGATTTGCGATCCAAGGCATCCTCTTTCTGCACCAAACGTTTTTCAGTGTTATACGCCTCAGAACGAATCTCTTTTGCCTCCATCTCCGCTTCATTGCGAATCTGCAGGGCCGCGTCTTTCGCTTCAACGGTCGCTTCTTTTTTCATGGCTTCAATATCTCTGTTAGCCGCTTCCAAAATTCGCTGCGCTTCTGCTTCCGCGGAACCAATCAAGGATTCCGAAGATTTTTTTCGTGCAATGTAACCGCCGATGCCGCCTATCGCCAAACCTACAATTAAAGCGATAATAAGCTCGAGCATAGACTCCTCCTTTCTACAAAGATTCTTTGTTCAATTGTAATTTATGAGACCAGGGCAATAAAAAAGCAAACCAACTATCTTGGTCTGCTTTTTCGTAGTAATCATTGAATATGACAAAATGTTTCATTTCTGTTATTTGTTATCTATACATCTAACGTCAATGGACATCAACAGTCAAGCAATTACCTCACCATAGTCTTATTTTATTTTACGCTGAATACTGAATAGTGTCAAGTTTTTTCAAACACAACGGCACTTTTAAAGCGCCTCAATACCGCGTCAAACCAGCTAATGCATCTGCGCTGTACCCTTTCCCGTACAGATATCGAATCGACTGTTGATAGCTTTTTCCTTTTTGCTTACATCTCTCGTATTCTCGATGCAATTGCATCTCTTCCAGCTCTGGCGGAAATACTTCTGCCAGCACATCCTCAATCACGAAAGTATCAATCCCCTTCTCACGCAGATCATGTGTGAGCTTCACTCTGCCACAGGGGTGGAATCGGCATCTGTCACGAATAAAACTCGCTGCAAATTCGACATCATCAAGATAATGATAAGAATAGAGATATGCGATAATCTCTTCAATCTCATCATCTGCCACTGATCGTTTTATCAGATACTGCCGCATCTCATGTTCCGATCGCATGCGAACATTCAGATACCGCAACGCTGCTTGTTTATTATGCTCCTGCATCAAAGCTCATCCATATCATCGACATCTGCCAGAAAATCGTCATTGAGAAGATCGTTCATATTCTCCTGAAGGATCTGTTCCTGCTTTTCTTCTGTCTCATCTTCAGCAAGCCCTCTAACACGATCATCAATCTCTTTAGCCACTTCAGGATGCTCTTTCAAATATAACCGTATATTTTCACGGCCTTGACCAAGACGTTCTCCTTTATAAGAATACCAGGAGCCACTCTTCTCCAGAATTCCCATTTCGGCTGCAACATCGATCAAAGAGCTTTCATTGGAAATCCCTTCACCATAAAGTATATCAAATTCGCAGGTTTTAAATGGCGGCGCAACCTTATTTTTAACGACTTTAACCTTAGTACGGTTCCCTACAATATCCTGACCACGCTTGATCGCTTCTCCGCGACGCACTTCCAAACGAATGCTCGAATAAAATTTAAGCGCGCGGCCGCCCGTGGTCGTCTCCGGATTGCCATAAAGCACCCCTATTTTTTCACGAATCTGGTTAATGAAAATAACAATGGTATTAGTACGACCGATATTTGCCGTCAACTTGCGAAGTGCCTGACTCATTAAGCGCGCTAAAAGCCCAACATGTGTATCACCCATCTCGCCCTCAATCTCCGCACGCGGCGTTAACGCAGCGACAGAATCCACGACGATGATATCAACGGCACCACTGCGAACGAGTGCATCACAAACTTCCAGCGCCTGCTCGCCATTATCCGGCTGACTGATCAGCAGATTTTCTACATCAACACCGATGTTTTTCGCATAGACTGGATCCAAAGCATGCTCGGCATCAATAAAGGCTGCAATGCCACCACGCTTCTGGGCTTCTGCTACACAATGGAGCGCAACCGTGGTTTTACCGGAAGATTCCGGTCCATAAATCTCGATCACACGACCACGAGGTAATCCGCCTATGCCAAGTGCACGGTCCAACGCCAGAGATCCGGTTGAGATGGTCTCAACTTCAAGCTTTGTCTGATCACCAAGACGCATAATGGTTCCTGGACCAAACTGCTGCTCCATCGCTTTTAATGCATGCTTGAGCGCTTCATTCTTATCTTCATCCATGCCTGTGAGGGATTGTTGTTTCTTTGATTTTCCTGCCATATTAACCTCCAAACACTGTATAATTTCGCAATACATCTTTGTGCCGAGCAAAAGCAAGCTCGATCAGGGTCTCGATGACCTCAATCAGGGGTTTTCCTGCTGCCTGCCACATCTTGGCATACATGCTGATCGCCGTAAAACCAGGCAGAGTATTCACCTCATTAACAAGGATTCGCCCTGTCGATTTTTCGATGAAAAAGTCCGCACGGCACATCCCGCTAAGATCTAAGATCTTATAGGTTTCCCGACCGATATACTTTAAATTGCTGATCGTTTCTTCAGAAAGATCTGCCGGAACCTGTGTAGTGCTGTTATCAAGGATGTATTTTGATTCATAATCATAAAATACCCCCGCTGTAATCACTTCACCAGGCGGTGCGATCTCAACTTCTTCATTGCCGAGAAGCGCAGTTTCAATTTCTCGTGCATCCACACCAGCCTCAACCAAAAGCTTGCTGTCCACTTCACCAGCTTTAATCAACCCCTGCCGCAGAGACGCACGGTCCAGCACTTTGCTGATCCCTACACTTGAACCTGAACAGGATGGCTTCACAAACATAGGATAGGTCAGGGCGGCTTCTATCTCATCCAATACTGCGGATTCATCTTTTTCAAAATCATATCGACGCACTGAAACGTAGTCTGTTTGTGGGATATCATGGGCTTTCAGAATATCGCGCATAAATACTTTATCCATACCGACCACAGAACCCATCATTCCCGCTCCAACATAAGGAATCCGACACATATCAAAAAACGCCTGTAGATGGCCATCCTCCCCATAGGAGCCATGAACGATCGGAAAGATCACATCAAGCGTTCCAAGTTCTTCAAACGTCTGCGCATTACGCATCATACCACCAGGATGTTGAGGAAAGCTGATCTCCTGCGCAGCATTAGCTGTGGCGTCAAAATTTTTTACATCTTCAGCAGCGATCGGTCCATACCAACGGCCATCTTTGGCAACGCCGATAGGAAACACATTCGTATATCCCGCTTCTAACAATGCACTGATAATAGTATTAGCTGAAATGCAGGATACGTCATATTCACCAGATGGGCCACCAAAAACGACACCGATCTTTAAATCTTTGTTCAACATTATGCAGCCCCCCATAACAAGACAAAGGTAATGATAAAGATAATCACGGCAACAACAAACTGGATAAAAGAAACGACA
>CAUDRX010000177.1 GCA_958451915.1 uncultured Peptococcaceae bacterium | reverse complement strand
CTGACAGATAGAACACCGTTTTTCGGATCACGATGAAGAGGACCGCCAATCCGACACACGCCGTAAAGAACAACGCCCATTTCATCGGGATCAATGCGCCGACTATCATCAGAAGCCGCCTCCTTTCATTAAAGCACGAGACTCATCGAGTCAGTGATCTTTTTACGAAGTTCGAGGAAATCGTGGCCTGTCAGGTTGCGAGGACGTGGCAGGTCAACGACATATTCACCAGCAAGGTGGCTAGGCAGTTTCCCATCAAGGATGATGATGCGGTCTGCCAGATAGATGGCTTCGTCGATATTGGACGTAACGAAGAGGATCGTACGTTTTTCTTCCTGCCATACACGCTCGATCTCGATCTCCATAAGGATACGGGTCTGTGCGTCCAGCTGACCAAACGGTTCGTCCAGGATCAACAGCGCTGGTTCGTTGACGTATGCACGCGCGATACCTACACGCTGCTTCATACCACCGGAGAGCTGGTTTGGATAACTGTTCTCAAAGCCAGTCAGACCAACGAGGTCGATATATTTCTGTGCCATCTTGCGGCGTTCATCTTTAGGGATCCCTTTGAGCTTAGGGCCCATCTCGACATTCCCCATAACTGTGCGCCAGAAGAACAGGGTATAACGCTGGAAGACGAAGCCGACCTGATCACTAGGACCATCCACTTCTTCACCATTGACATATACATGCCCGGTCGTTGGTGCTTCAAAGCCTGCGATCAAACGCATCAAGGTACTTTTACCGGATTGCCCCGGCCCAAGGATAACAACAAATTCGTTTTCCTTCGCATGGAAGTTCATCGTCGACAATACTTTCTTGTCGCCAAATTCTTTGGAAATATCCACGCATTCGATTATATTTGTGTGTTTCTCGTCCATGGACAAAGCCCCCTTTCAATCAGCGTCAGTGCGAAGGATGTCAGGAAGGATACCAGGCAGATGACCAGCATACCAGCGATACACATCGCAGTGTTGTCGATTCTCATGCCCTGGTTGATAACAAACCCGAGACCGCTGCGCGCACCGACCAATTCTGCTGCGACCACGCAAGTCCAGGAAGTGGACAGCGCGATCTGCAGGCCTGCAAAGATCGCAGGGATACAGGATGGTGCAGTGACCTGCAGATGTTCCTGCCAGTAGGATGCACCCAGGTTACGGATGCAGTCATAAAGTTCAGGGTCAACGAGACGGATCCCGTTGTAAGAGTTGAGGATCAATGGTACCAATGCACCAATGAAGATGATGAAGATCTTGGAACTTTCACCGATACCGAACCAAAGGATGGAAATAGAGATCCATGCGATAGGCGGCATTGGTTTGAAGAATTCGAAGATCGGACGGATGATCGCATTCGCCGTCTTGTTGAAGCCCATCAGCACCCCAAGAGGGATCCCGATGACCGCTGCCAAGAGGAAGGCGATCATAACGCGGCGGAAACTGATCCAAGTATGCATGATCAGCGTATAGCCAGCCAGTTTTGTCTGGAACATGCTGATCAATTCAGTGACAACCTCCCATGGGCGAGGCATCATCGTCGAGTTGCCCACGACGACAACGAGGTCCCAGATGCCCAAGAAGAGAACAATAGAGATAACGTTCAGAACACGTTTGTTGCGCAAGGCTTTTTGTAAAATATTACCGCCTCTAGCTTCAGAAATTGTTTCACTCATAGTTAGGCACCTCCTTACTGACCTTTTCTACTGCCCTTGACAAGCTGTTTTTCGATGAAACCAACGATGATGGTGATCACGACACCAGTCAGCGCGGTCAGGACCATCCCGAGAATGATCATGTCAGGCATCAGGAGACGGCGGCCCATTTCGATGAAGAACCCGAGACCACGGTCAGCGCCGACCATTTCAGCGGCAACGAGGCAGGTCCATGCGGTCGCCAGTGCAACCTGCAGACCACCAAAGACCATTGGCAGTGCGGATGGCACGCAGACGTTCTTGAAGATCTCCCAGCTGCCTGCACCATAGGTCTTCGCCATTCTGATGTAGGTTGGGTTGGTCATCTTAACGCCGGAGCAGGAGTTGATGACGCAAGGCACCAACGCACCGACAAAGATGATGAAGATCTTACTGAAGAGACCAGTACCAAACCAGATGATGCAGAGAGGGATCCATGCAACGGATGGGATCGGACGAACGATCTCAAAGATCGGACGGACCAGACCGTCAAACGTCGTGAACCAGCCCATTGCCAGCCCAAGAGGGATACCGATGACCAGCGCCAAGATGTAACCGATCAGCGCTTCTTCCAAGCTGATGCCGATGTGCCCCCAGATGATCGTCCCATCTGGATTTGGATTGGATAACTTATCGATAAATAGCGAGATAACCTGTGTTGGCGATGCCAGAAGGTGTGGGGAGATGAGGCCCGCACGTACGATACCTTCCCAGGCTACGAGGAATACGCAGACAGAGATCACAGAGATCGTCATATAAAAGCTTTGCTTCTTTTCTGTGCGTTTTAACTTTTTATTACTCGCCATACTTACACCTCCACTCAAGGATAGGATTGCTTTAAAAACAGGAGTGTCTTATGTCACGTCTTCTAAGAAAGAGGGGGAGTCTATTTTGTTAACAGACTCCCTCCACCTTCAGATCATTTGTAGATTATTTGGATTCCTTGATCTCGATGGCTTTTTCGAGGAAGGAAGAGTCGATGCAGAAGCCCTTGTCTTCGAGCTGCTGACGTTCTTCAGCAGTGTACTGACCCTGGGTGACGAAGTAATCAGCAGATTTCTGGAGATCTTCGAGCAGTTCGCCGCTCTGGAGCATTTCAAGCTGCTCTTCGAGCGTTGGGATATCATGGGATTCGATATCCAATGCTGCGTTCTCTTCAGAAACATCCATTGCTGCCCAGTCAGTGAAGAAGCTGGAGATCTCAGAAGCCATATCAGTGCCTTCTTCATTGAAGCGGTCAGCACCTTCGCTCATCATAGCAAGCATGCTGGCGATGGCATCCGGATTTTCTTCAGCCATCTTAGGATCAGCGACCCACAGCATCAAGCAGGTAGAGCCAACCTGTTCAGCAGTAGCAACTTCCTGCCAGCCTTTTTCAAGACCAGTGTAGAGGAATGGAGCCCAGAGAACGAGGTAGTCACCTTCACCAGATTCGAATGCAGCGATCGCCTGTGCCTGTTCAAGGTTGCGGACCGTAACATCTTCTTCAGTGAGGCCAAACTGCGCGAGATAACCGGACAGGGTGTAAGTACCGGTAGAAACGGTCGTGGTCAGGAATGTTTTCCCTCTGATATCATCAGCCGTCCCGAAGGTACCGTTTTCATTTTCAGTATCGAAGACCGGATCCCCTTCACGTGCCAATACAGCGTTTGCACGGGATTCATTGGAGGATACGCCGACGATAGGGGTGTCATAACGAAGTGCAGACATCAGTGTAGGAACAGAACCATTACTCATGATAGCGAGCTGGTTAGCAGGTACAGTCTGGACCATCGGCATCCCGGAATCGAAATATTCCATGGTCATGTTGATGCCATATTTTTCCTGGATAGACGGATCAGTCATCGTTGCATAGTAGGCTGGCCAAGCATCGATCTGACCCTGGAAACCACCGGATACTGCAAGGACTTCGCCTTCACTGGAAGCGGAACCACCGCCACCGCCACCGCCGCAACCGGCGAGAGTACCGAGCATGGCGACTGACATGACAACAGCTGTTGCAACTTTCCATGTTTTTTTGTGACGTTTCATACGAAACACACTCCCTTCAATTTTTACCTTATTATTTTTCACGTCAAGCGGACTTACCACCACTTGATCGCATCGGTAACATAGTTACGAAGTTCTACGAAATCATCAGCCAGGGCATCACGCGGTCTTGGAAGATCGATCGGGATCGATTCCTTGATCGTTGTAGGCTTGTTCGTCAGAACCAGGATACGTTCTGCGATGTAGACCGCTTCTTCGACGTTATGCGTGATGAAGATAACAGTGTTGTGCAGCTCCTGCCAAATGCGGACCAGCTCGTCTTCCAGATAGAAGCGGAGCTTAACGTCCAACTGCCCGTAAGGCTCATCCATGAGGAGGAGGTCAGGGTCTGTCGCGAACGCTCTCGCGATAGCAACGCGCTGCTCCATACTGGAGGAGATCTGCGCTGGGTAGAGATCCTGGGTCTGTGTCAGACCTACGAGCTCCATAACTTCCTGCACTTTCTTTTCGATCTTGTCTTTCGGCCACTTCTTGATCTCCATCCCGTAAGCGATGTTTTCCTTTACAGTACGCCAAGGCAGGCAGGAAGGTTCCTGGAATACGAAGGAAATACTGTGCTTTCTAGGATCGGCCGGTTCACCATCGATGAGGACTTCGCCTTCGCTCGGTACATACAGCGTCGACAGCAGGTTCAAGAACGTTGTCTTCCCGCAGCCTGTAGGACCTACGATAACAAGGAACTCACCTTTTTTGACGGTGAAGTTGATGTCATTCAATACCAACAGATCGCCGAAGCGCTTTGTCAGATGATTAACAACAACTTTGTCTTTTCTCGTGTCTTCTCCCATACGTCCACTTCCATTCTTTTTAGTACTAGAATTATTAGTGCTACGATTAGTGAAATGTTCCCTTGAATAACAATGGTCACCCTTTCGCAAGATAAGCCGAATTTATATTCAATATAAGATAATACCACATATGACCCGGCACGATCGTTTGCATCAAGTTTGCTTATTGTTATTCTTTGTTTTAATTATAGCGCATAATGGTCAACTGTCAATAAAATCCTAAACTTTTTTCATTTCATATGGGAATATATATAGTTATTGCAATCCTTTTGTGCAATAGACATGATTTTAGACTAGACATTTTTACTAAAATATGTTATA
>CAUDRX010000176.1 GCA_958451915.1 uncultured Peptococcaceae bacterium | reverse complement strand
CGGCTTTGTCGAGGGAACGCGCGCCCAGCCAGGCGGCAAAGGCGGCGGCATCGCGGCGGTATTTTGCCACGGTGCCCGGGGCGCGCTCATCATCGGCGAGGGCGCGGGCAAAAGCAGCAATGGTCTGTGGGGTGATCGTCTGTGTCATGAGAATGTCCTCCTTCTATCGGGCCAGCGGCGGCGGACGCAGCAAAATGCAGCGCTTCGCGCCGCCGTCCGTGAGAACGATGCGTCTTGCGCCGCCATCCAGGGTGGACGATGCGTCTCGCGCCGCCGTTTTTCTATAACGATATCACAAAAAAGAGACCATCCAGTTTCAAACTGGATGGTCTCTTTTCATGATCGGATGACAAATCGCGCATCGGCAGTGCGGCAGGCGTCGAGAAAAGGCGCGCTCGCTGTGAAGCAGAGCGCTTCTCCTGCCAGCATGACGCTGCGGAAGCAGGGTACGCCTGCCAGGCGCAGTGCGGCGAACTGACGCGCCAGAAGCACCGCGAGGTCTTGCGGACCGGGCGGCTGGGCCGGACAGGCGTCGAAGTGAAAATGTGCATCGGCAGCGCGGTTGGCGCCGATGACATCGCAGAGGTAGCGCGCCAGGTTGGCCGGCAGTAGCACTGCCAGCGGCACGCGGAAGCGCGGCCCCTGCACGGCGCAGGCGGCCTTGCCGACGGCGTCGAGGGCGGCAGCCGTGATAAGGCAGCACTCGTCCCGCGCCAGGGTCAGAGGAATGTCGGCCATGATGCGGCCTCCCTTCTCATGCAGACAAGCGCTCACTCCGTCATGCGCAGGCGCTCGATGATGCTCTGACGCTCGATGTTATGCGCACAAAGAAGCGGGATGAGCACGGCAAAGGCCAGGAGCACCGGCGTGCAGATCGCAAGCGGCCAAAGGGTGAAATGGAACGTCGCCGTCCAGTCGCTGGCCACCATCGCCCGCACGCCAACCCCGACAACAAAGCCTGAAAGTGCGTAGGATGCAGCGAGGGTGATGCCAGAAATGAAGAGCCCCTCCCAGATGAGCATGCGGCGTAATTGACGGCGCGTCATGCCGATGGACTGGAGCATGGCAAACTCCCGGCGCCGGCTGAAGATCGAGGTGAGCATAGCATTGACAAAATTGAGCACACCGACAAAAGCGATGATGAAACTGATCGCAAAGCCCATAACAGTATTGGCCCGGGTCTGGGTCTTGTAATGGTCGATCAGGGTGCTGCGGGAGGTGTATGTGAGCGCCGAATCTTCCTCCGCCTGATAGTCCGCGAGCATGGCTTCGGCGGCAGGCTGGTCGGCGGCATCTACATCGAAAAAGAACTTGCGCAGGGTGTTGTCAGGGTACATCGTGCGGAAATCGCTGGCCGGGATGTAAAAGGAAAGAAAATCCGCCTCTTCGCTGTTGAGGCCTTCGGTGACAGTGGTGATGTCGCGCACGATGGCCATGACCTCGTAGGTCTGACCGCCCAGCGTCACCTGATCGCCAACGCTGTAGGTAGGCTGTGTCTCGGTGTCACCGGGCTCTGTGCCGGAAGCCGCTTCCACAACAACGTAACCGCCCTGCACGAAGGCATCCGGCTCAAAACTGCCGGCGATGAGGTTTTGCGGCTCGGCGAAAGCATCGACCACAAGCCCGTCGATGCCATAGAGGATGGCGGTGCATTCGCCGCTTTCACGCATGGCATTGTAGGCTTCATAGAGGCCCGGGTCTGTCGCTTCGATGACGGCCAGGCGCTCTTCTGCGTTATAATAGCGCTCTATATTTTCAAGAGCGCTCCCATCCACAGGATGCCGGATGACCTGACTGTAGAGCGCGCCGGTGTCCGCAAGACCATCGAGGGCATCGATACGATCCAGGAGATCGGCGGAGATGGTGGTGCCATGCGGGTCGTAGTAGGTGAACATGGACGAGATCGAGGCATCTTCGACTTCGAAATCGCTGATCACCGTCTGACTCATGTATTTGACGATGTCAAAGCTGGCGTTCTTTGCATAAACGCCGCTCAGGAGCACGAGCCCAAGGGTGAGGGAAGCGATGACCAGTACGGTGCGGCGGCGGTTGCGGCCGAGATTGGCCCAAGCCATGGCGGCAAGACCGGCGTGGGTGCCGCGTTTTTCCTTACGCTTGCGTGACGGGTTGACATCGGTATAGCGCAGGGCCTCCATCGACGAAACACGGGCACAGGTTCGCGCTGGTCTCATGCAGGAGAGCCGCACCGTGATCGCGGCAAAGAGCGCTGCGCCAAGGAAGATCCACGGATCCACAACAGCCTGCGCCTGGCTGCCGCTGGCGGTGATGACCAGCGGTACGAGCACAGCCCCGAGCAGCCAGCCCACGACAAGCCCCAGCGGGATGCCGATCAGAGAAAGACGACGTGCCTGGGCATAGACGATGGTCCTGAGCTGGCGCCTGGTGGCGCCGAGGGTCTTGAGCCGGCCGTAAAAGCGGATGTCCGCAGCCACCGAGATCTGGAAGATGTTATAGATGATGAGATATCCGCTGACGAAAACGAGCAGCATGCCGACGGCCATCGGCAAAAGCTCGCGGATCACATTTTGGCTGGCGCTCGCATCATAAGCGAAATTGGCGCTGAGGGTGACGCTGTCCGCCAGACCGGTGTCGGCAAGAATGCGCGCAGCACTTGCATCGAGGTCGCTGTCGTCAACAAGATCGATGTGCAGCATCTTGAGCCCGAGAAAACCGCCGTCCGCCCGCACAGCGGCCTGGTCGAGACCGGCACATTCTGCTTCGGCGAAAGCATCAGAGACCCAGGCCATGCTCGCCATAGCAGCAGTATTGCCAGGCCAGGTGCCGCAAAGGGTGAAACTGGCCTCCTTCGTCTCTCCGCTGGCGAGGTCTTCGACCCACCTGAGGGTGACAGTATCGCCGATCCTGTCAGACAGGCCGAGTTTATCGAGGGTGATCTTGTCGAGGGCGATCTCGTCGGCCTGCTCTGGCATGTGCCCTTCCGTCGGCAGCGCGAGGGCGGAATCGGCATAATCGGCACTGGCCGAGCGCATCTCGACCTGACGGCCGCTCACGCCCTGCACCACGCCCACAACGGTGCTCTCGGAAACGGACCGCACCTCCTCATGAGCGGCGATGGCGCTGGCCTCTGCGTCGGTCAGAAGGCCCGAACTGAGATGGCTCACGTAGCCGGCCTGCTGGATGTTCATCTGCTGGATGTTCCAGGCCATGCTCTGGGCGATCACAAAGAGCGAGGTAAACATCATCGTAGTCAGTATGATCGCCAGGATGGCGACGATGTTGCGTCCCCGATTGGCGCGAAAGCTGCGGCGCGCAAGGGTGCGCAGGATGGTACCTTGTGGCGACATGGGCTCACCCCCTTTCCGGCGCGATGCGGCCGTCTTCGATACGGATGCGGCGGTCAGCGCGTGCAGCCACGGCCGGGTCATGGGTGATCATAACGATGGTCTGATGAAAACGCCTGCTGCTCTCGCGCAGGAGGGCGATGACCTCGTCGCTGGTCTTGCTGTCGAGGTTGCCTGTCGGCTCATCGGCGAGGATGATCGCCGGTTTTGCGGCAAGGGCACGGGCGATCGCGACACGCTGCTGCTGGCCGCCGGAGAGGTTGTTCGGCAGGGCCTGACGTTTGTCGGAAAGGCCCAACAGCGCCAGCACTTCGTCGATATAAGCAGCATCCCCCGGGCGCCCGTCGAGCTGGAGCGGCATGAGGATGTTCTCGATGACGTTCAGCACCGGCACAAGGTTGTAATTCTGAAAGATGAAACCGATCTTACGGCGGCGAAAGACCGTCAGGTCTTCCTCTTTCATCGTGCCCAGCGTCTGGCCGTCAACAGTGACCGTGCCGGAGGTCGGCCGGTCCAGCCCGCCGAGCATGTTCAGCAGCGTGGATTTACCGCTGCCTGAAGTGCCGACGATGCAGACAAATTCGCCCGCTTCGACCGCGATGCTGACATCGTCCAGCGCACGCACGAGGTTTGGCGCAGTGCCGTATTCTTTGCAGAGATGAGATGTGGATAAGATGCTCATGATAAACGCCTCACTTTGTCTGGTCTTTATCTTCATTATATGAAGACACACAACAGGCGCTATACATCCTGCATAAACTAACATTTTCGCGGAAAAAATTAAAAGCACTGGCTGTCCCATGCAGCCAGTGCTGTACTTGTCAAAAAAACTTTGTTCGCAAAACAGGCTCCCCCGCCCCCCTCACGGGATCGGGATCATGATGTGCAGGCGGAAGACGCCCTCCTCAGCACGCACGCTGACGCTGCCGCCATAGTCGTTGACGGCGCGGCGGATGCTGGCAAGGCCCAGGCCATGCAGAAAAGCATCATCCTTGCTGGTGCGCGCAGCAAGCGGCCCCGGCGCCATGTTGTTCTCGACGCTGATCACGAGCATCCCTCCGCGCGCAGCCGCTTTTACAGTGATAAGGCGCGCTTCCGGCGGCAGTTTTTCCGAAGCTTCGATGGCATTGTCGATGGCATTGCCGAAGATGCTTGAAAGGTCCAGCGGTGCGATGAAGCCACCGTCCTGAAAATGTACGACTGCATTGAAGTCGATCTGCTTTTCGCGGGCGAGGCGGGCTTTGTCGCGCAGGATCACATCAAGGGCGGTATTGCCGGTATGCAGATAGTCTTCCATGCCTTCGATCTGACGACGCAGATCCGCAGCCATGGCCTGCGCCGCGCCGCCCTCTCCCAGCCCGAGCAGGAGCAGGTGGTTCTTGAGATCATGATAGACCTGGCGCAGGCGTGTCTCATCGGCGATACGTGCCTGCAGATAGTCGCGTTCACGCGCCGCGTCGCGGTCCTCCCGGGCGCGCACGAGCACCGTCACCAGAAGCATGCTGCCCAGACTGCCAACGATGGCCGCTGCACAGATCGGATAGGCCACGCTGTCGGCAGGCGCAAAACAGATGATCGTAAAGATCGACACCGAGGCTGCCAGGATGACGATATCCACCATGAGCCAGGTGCGCGAATCCAGACGCTCATCGAGCGCTGCCAGCGC
>CAUDRX010000175.1 GCA_958451915.1 uncultured Peptococcaceae bacterium | reverse complement strand
GGTTATTTGTTTAATCAACTTACCTTCCCAAATATGACCTTGCAATAACTTCGGCCAGTTGCGCGATATAATTTTAACAAGCTCTTGTTTTGCAAATCCTTCTTTATGACGATACACTTGAATAAAATAAACAGTTGTTTCCGATACCCACGCAAAGAGTAGGTAATCGCTTCGGGCGATAAATCTAGGATCTTTTGCATCCGCTTTATCTTCCAAATGAAAATGTACAATATTCCAATCATTTAGTAGCGTGTCAGAAAAAGCTGGCGAAAAAACCTTCTTCCCCTGGTATTTATTTAAATCGTTCCCCAACAGAATATCTCGTTCCAAGCTTGCCAACTTCTCTCCGTATTCTGACGGGCAGTTAAATTCTTTGGATTTTTCGATAGCGCGCGGTTTCTTAGTGATCAGTTTCTTTCGCAGATTAAAATACTCATACACGATATCTTTTTTCCCGCTTGGCTTTACACCCATTCGCTTTAATTGGCTTAAAGCTATATTTTCAACATCCTTCTTTAAATCCATTTCCAACGTCCATTCTAACATTTCTACAGCCTTGCTTTGATACCGCAATATCGCACGTCCCTTCTATTATATATAAAACGCAGCAATTATATTATACCCAACATACATTATATATCATGATTTGTCAAGTTTTCACCTAGAAGCATTTTTGCATTTAAATTCCGCCTGACACCGCGCCTATAGTAAGAGAGCGTATTCCCAAGAAAACCAATTATATGTTAGAATGAATCCAGTAATTACGATAAAAAATGTACGGAAAAGGTGATTTCATGAACAAACAACAGCTCGCATCGAAGATCTGGGAATCTGCAAATAAAAGTCTCCTCACGGAAATCGGTTGGAACGTAATCCTTTCGGTAACGATAGAAACCTTATCAATCTCAGGAAGAAACCCTGATCCAGATAACCATAGGCTGCACGCTTCGCTGTCTTTATCACACATTGTTAAAGCCTTCCAGCTTCCGCTTGTTGGCGATGTGCTTTGACAATGATCGTACGGGCATCGCAGGGATAAGCGGGCATATCCTTTGATCGTCTTGTATAGTGGCATGGCGATACATCTTGGCACCACAATGAGCACAATGACGGCAGGAAGAAAACATGACCAGTTCCTTCATCTGTGCAAAATAAAGCACGAGCATGTCCTCCTTCTACTGATTTGAGCAGCTGCTTTCAGTATGAGGCATGCTCGTGTTTTTGTGTAGTTATTTTATTTTCCAACCGAGATCTGTGAAGAGCCATATAAAAGGGCTGCCGCTCAAACGAAACGTCTCGTTCATGCGGCAGCCCTTTTCTGTATCTGTCCAGTTGTTTCTCGTCCCTCTCACAGCGTGCGCTGCGGCGCGATGCGGCGGTTGTGCCAGCCTTGCTCGGCGGCGTAGGCAAGGAGGTCTTCGCGTTCGTCTTCGTCGCTGGCGATGTCTTTGATGATCGCGAGGGCCTGGGCGAACCCTTCGATGCCGCCCATCTCATCGATGAGTTCGATGCCATCTTTGCTGATACACAGCGGCCGCAGCTTGCCTGTGACCTCGTCGAGCTGGGCGCACAGCGCTTCGTCTGCGACTGCGCCATGGCTGTCCTTCCAGCCTGCTTCGTTTGAATAAGCAGCTTCGCAGGAGATGCCCACTTCCCAGTTGTCGTAATAATAACGGAGTTCCTGCGTGACAGGCGTTGTCTGGATGTTGTAGGACGCCAGATATTCATCTTCTTTCTTAAACGACGGGAAGTTTGTCT
This sequence comes from uncultured Peptococcaceae bacterium, assembly GCA_958451915.1. Classification (GTDB taxonomy): domain Bacteria; phylum Bacillota; class Peptococcia; order Peptococcales; family Peptococcaceae; genus UMGS1590. The sequence goes on along the minus strand of CAUDRX010000175.1, from coordinate 3,240 downwards.
CCTCGAAAGTCGCCAGGGCATACTCCAGGTTCACCGGCGCATGCGCCTGCGCCACCTGATCGGCGATCGTTCCCAATGGCACAGCTTCTTCGCCCGGTGCCAGGAAGAGCTGCGAAAGGGGTAGACGTTCCAGGAGTTCGTCATGATCCAGATGGGTCGCACGGCGTATGGCTTTCATCGACGCGTCCTCGATCCTGGTCTGATAGCCTTTCTTTTTCCTGCCGGTCTGTATCTTGAGCACGGGCGTGGTCGTTATAATATCCTGCACCATTTCCCGTATGAACAGATTGTGTTCGCTGAAGCCTTCGTATCTGTATGGACCGGTGTATTTTTTCTTGAGCCAGGTCTTGAAATTCTGACTGCCGGTATAGTCATCGTCCCAATAAAGATCTTCCATGTCTTCTGTCGGAAAACGGAAATATACCCCGGCAAGCGTCATCCACTTACCAAAACGCCCGCCTGTGAGTGCATCGTTGACATCATCTGGCAGATAGAAATGATGCAGGTGGCTGTTGGTGAGATTGAACGCCCGCTGGATCGCATAATGCAAGGCATGCAGTGTCATCTCTCCTGGCACCAGCACATCCCGCGTGATGCCTGCTTTCATGTCGCCATATTTTCGCAGGATGGCCAGCGCCTCTTCTGAAATGCCATCGATATCCAGCGCCAGATGCAGTTGGATCACATCCTGCCGTTTGCCGGCAAAGACCTGCAACGGCCGCGCATGCAGCGCATCGAGCGCGTCTTTGGTGGCGTTTACGGCTTCGTCGATCTTTTCCATCTCGAGCGGGCGGAACTGGTCGATGACAGCATCCCTCACCGTCGCTTCGATCTCATATAAACTGCGTTTTTTCATCGGTGCATCGCCCTTTCATTCGTTTTGCGCAATTTTCTCTAGTGTACACTGCCTCCCCTTTCAAGCGCAAGCGCAGAATACGCCTGCGCGACCTGTTATCGACTGCCGCGCTGCGCACCGTCCATGCACGATCACGCGCATAAAAACAGGCAGCAGCTCGAAAGCTGCTGCCTGTTTGTGGGTCATCTCAGAGGAAGGTGGCACGTTTGCGTGACGCCGAGGGCTTCCAGCTCTGTGGCATCGTGCGTGACGAACAACGTGGTGCGGCCAGCGATGCGCTGCCTGGTGTCTGCCATGACGGTGGCTTTGGTGGCGGCATCGAGCCCTTTGAAGGGTTCGTCCAGGAGCAGCAGGTCGTATTCTGCCAATAGCGCGCGCAAGATGGCGACGCGGCGCCGCATGCCGCCGGAGAGTTCACGGGCAGGCTGCCAATACGCCCCGGAAAGGCCGACGAGATCGAGCGCATGCGTCACTTCCTGCACGCTGCGCGCCGGATTCACGAGGCGGATGTTGCTCACTGCGCTGAGGTTGTCGCAGAGCCGATCCTCCTGAAAGACAACGCTCAACCGCGCCTCTTCAAGGCCGATGATCGTGCCAGCATCTGGCCGTTCAAGTCCCATGAGCAGACGCAGCAGCGTGGTCTTTCCCGCGCCGGAAGGGGCCATGAGACCGGTGATGCTGCCAGCAGGGAGTGTCGCAGAAAAATTCTCCAGCACAGGCCGCCCTTCGTAAGATTTACAAAGATTTTCAATGATGATGTCCTGCATGCTTCACATCCTCTCCAGCGCGCGCTGCGTCCAGCTGAGCAGCGCGAGAAAGACCTTTTCAAAAGCCAGGCTCACCAAGACGATCACCAGCGTCCAACAGAACAGGTCTGGTGTATCCAGGTAAAGCTTTGCCTGCTGCAATTGCTCACCGATGGAGCCATCGGGCATGCCGATGACTTCGGCAGCAATGCCCGATTTCCAGCTGAGTCCCAGCGCGGAACCACAGGCCGACTGAAAATACGGCATCACCTGCGGCAGATACACATAGCGCAAACGCCGGGCTGCAGGGATGCGAAAGACCTGCGCCATCTCCAGCAGTTCACGATCGGCGGCACGGATACCGCTCAGAATATTGCTGTAAACGATCGGCAGCACGATGAGGAAGGAGATCAGCACCGCGAGGTTGCGCGAAGAAAACAGGATCAGCGCCAGGATGATGAAACTTGCCACCGGGATTGACCTGATCGCTAAAAGCGCTGGCGCCAGCAATTCCTCTATCCGGCGGAAACGCGCTGAGAGCGCAGCAAACACCGTGCCTGCTGTCACGCCAAGAAGAAAGCCCAGCGTGATGCGCAAAAGCGAGTAACCGATCGTCTGCCAGAAATCCAGCGTTGGCAAAAGTTCTGCCAGCCGTACCAGCACATCAAACGGCGAGACCAGGATGATCTTCTGATCGATGGCCATGGCGCCAAGCTGCCAGACGAGCAGCCACACGAGCACCGCCCAGAGGCGAATGGTGCCGCGATGTTTTTCAGGACTCATCGGCTGTAGTAAAACGCATCGTCAGGCAGCGCCCCGCCGACAGATTTTGCATTCTGGTCGAAGAGAACGGAGAGATAGCCGGAAAGTTTTTCCTTCATCTCGTCGCTGCTGATGAACACGATATTGCATTCAGGAATGGCTTTTTCTGCCACCTCAGCGGTCACGATCTCATAATTCCCCACCAGCTGCGCCGCGTCGGCGACGTTGTCATTCACAAAGTCCACCGAATCCTGGTAATGGTTCATGAACGCGGCCACTGCTTCCGGATGTTCTTCTGCGAACGCTGTGCGCGCCACGACCACGCCGGTCACGAGCGTGGATGGGGCATCGCTGTCTGCCTGCAGCTTGTCCCACTCTTCCGTCAGATTGAGTGCCACACGGAGATCAGGATTCTGCGCCTGGGCCGTTGTCACGAATGGCTGAGGCAGCATCGCAATGGCATTCGCATCATTCTGGATGGCAGAGAGGCATTCCGCCTGCTCGCTCTTCCACTCGATGGTCACATCGCTGGCTGGATCGATGCCGTTTGCGCTGAGGATGTAGTTGAGCGCGTATTCCGGTGTGGTGCCCTTGCCGCTGGCGTAGATCGTCTTGCCGCGCAGATCTTCCACAGACTGCACGCTGTCGCCATTTTCAACAATGTAGAGTACGCCGAGCGTGTTGATGGCCAGCACCTGCACTCCGCCATCGGTATTGTTGTAGAGGACTGAAGCCAGGTTGGCAGGCACCGCTGCAATATCGGTTTCGCCCTGGGTCAGGGCCGCAGAGACTTCATCGGTGGCAGCGGTGATGCTGAAATGGTAGTTGTTGTCAGTGAGCGCACCGTCCTCCGCATCATCCATGAATTTCACCATA
>CAUDRX010000174.1 GCA_958451915.1 uncultured Peptococcaceae bacterium | reverse complement strand
AGTCCTTGCATAAGACTACTTAATAATGTTTTCAAAAACAGCCAGGTGATAATGCCTGGCTGTTTTTTTATGATGACATGGTGGATGTTTGTGCATCCACGAAAGATAAATAAGTGCATGAGGGGTGTATTAAAATATTCAATGCAGAGACGGTTGGTTTTATGTAGCGTAATTGTAAAATGTATGCGATAATTTTATGTATCGGCGGAAACATTTCTGCCGAAATCATATGAGAAAGAAGGGGTGAGCAGATAACCCGACGCTTATCTGCGACATTGAGTATGAGTATCAAAGAAGCATTTCACAAATGGAACAGCATCAGCCTGGTTAAACGCATTGTCTGTGGGTTGATCATTGGTATCATCCTTGGGCTTGCCGTACCACAGGCAACAGGGCTTTCCATCCTTGGGGATCTTTTCGTTGGCGCATTGAAAGGGATTGCGCCGGTCCTTGTTTTCTTCCTGGTTATGAGCGCTTTATCCGGGATGGCGGAAGGGCAGCGAACGAACATGAAATCCATTGTTGTGCTCTACATCTTAGGAAATTTAACAGCGGCTTTCGTAGCGGTTGTCGCCCATTATCTGTTCCCGGTCACCATGACCTTTGCAGCAGGAACGGACACATCGGATATGGCACCACCGAGCGGTGTGGTTGAGGTGTTGACGAATCTGTTGATGAACCTGGTCGATAACCCTGTAAATGCTGTTGTCAATGCAAATTATATTGGGATCCTTTTCTGGGCGATCATCTTTGGGATCGCGCTTAAAAAAGCCAGTGAAGGCACAAAAAATGTCCTGGATAATATCTCTGATGCGACCTCTATTGCGGTACAGTGGGTCATCAGTTTTGCACCATTTGGGATCATGGGCCTGATCTTCACGACAATTTCCGAACAGGGCTTAGGAGCGCTGGTCGGTTACGGGAAACTGATCGTTCTCCTGGTCGGTGCGATGGCAGTTGTCGCCTTTGTGATCAATCCGTTGATCGCTTTCATCTGCATTCGCAAGAATCCATATCCGCTGGTCTTTACCTGCCTGAAAGAAAGCTTTGTTACGGCATTTTTTACCCGCAGTTCTGCAGCGAATATCCCGGTCAACATGGAACTCTGCAAAAAACTGAACCTCGATGAAGATACCTATTCCATCTCCATCCCGCTGGGCTCTACGGTCAATATGGCTGGAGCTGCGATCACCATCTCTACGATGGCGTTGGCTGCAGCGACTACGCTGGGGATCGAAGTTTCCTTTGGTTCTGCGCTCATCATGTGTGTACTGGCTGCTGCCAGTGCGGCCGGTGCTTCCGGTGTTGCAGGTGGTTCCCTGCTTTTGATCCCATTGGCCTGCAGTTTGTTTAATATTCCAAATGACATTGCTATGCAGGTTGTTGGTGTCGGCTTTATCATTGGGGTTATTCAGGACTCTTGCGAGACCGGCATCAACTCCTCGACTGACGTGCTTTTTACCGCTTGCGCGGAATTCCGTGACAGACGTCTTCATCCGGAACGTTATGTTGGTAAACCTCCAGCGCTCATGAAAGTGCCAAAAGGCGAATAATGGTCAAATAAAAGAAGCCTCGTTCCTTACGAACGAGGCTTCTTTGCGTTAAGAAGGAGATCTGCGAAAGATCATGCCTTATAGATGGTTTCACCGTCTTTAATGGTTTCCAGGACCTTGATGTCACGGATCGCCATCTTGTCGACTTTTAACGGATTTTTATCGAGGATGACGAGATCGGCGCGTTTGCCTTCTTTGATAGAACCTTTGCTGTCTTCTTCGAAATACGCATAGGCTGCATTGATGGTGATGCCCTTCAGCGCATCATAAACACCGATGCGCTGTTCCGGTCCGATCTCCTGACCACCGACAGTGATGCGGTTGACGGCACACCAGACGCTGTGGAGCATGAGTGGCAGTCGGACAGGGGTATCGGTGTGGAAATTGTAGATCAGTCCACGGTCGAGTGCAGATTTGACAGGGCTGACACGACGGCCGCGGCGGTCACCGAAGTTTTTCAGATGGACATCGCCCCAGTAATATGTATGTGCCACGAAAATGGAAGGCAGCATGCGGATCTTCTGCATACGATCCAACTGATCGTCACGCACAGTCTGGCAATGGATCATGACAGGGCGGAGATTGTCCTTATTTGGATTGTCGGAAGCTGCCAATTCTTCCTCATAGATATCGAGAAGCTGCTGAGAAGCGGCGTCGCCGTTGCAGTGAGTGAGGAGTTGCTGGTTATCGTCGATGGCGCGTTTGATGTAGGTATGGACCTGTTCATCGGTGAGCCAAGGATAGCCGCAATAGTCCTCAGAGCCTTCATATGGTTCACTCATCCAGGCGGTGCGGCCTTGTGGCGAGCCATCGAGCAGGATCTTGTAGCCCCCGATCTTGACATGGTTCTTATAGGTGCCATTGATATCTGCATTTTTTTCCATCACAGGGGTGAGTTCATCCTGGCCGTTCAGACCCATTGGCATTGGATAAGCGACCATATCGATCTTGAGCCGCCCGTCGTCACCAGCCTTGCGCATCAATGCCAGAGCATTGCCGGCTGTAGCACCGTCCTGTGCAGTGGTGACACCGTTTGCAGCGTAAAGATCCTGCACCTTGACAAGCAGGCCTTCGGGGTCGTTGTTGAGCACCTCGTTGGCGCCAGTTGCCATCATGATGGCAGCCTCTTCCAGATAACCGCTAGGTTCATTAGTGCCAGGATAACGGTCAATGCTCCCTCCCTGTGGGTCTGGCGTATTTTCGTTGATACCTGCGCGTTCAAGAGCAAGTGAGTTGGCGCAGCCAATGTGGCCAGAGGTATGGGAGATAACAATTGGATGTACCGCCGAGGCGCGATCGAGGACTTTCTTATCTGGGTGTCTGCCCTCTTCCAGGAAGTTGTGGTCATAAGCGTAGCCGGCGACAGGCTGTCCTGCCGGGATATTGTTTTCAGCAATGAAAGCCTTTAAACGTTCGACGATCTCGTCAAAGTTCCTGGTTCCTTCCAGATCGACTTTGGTACCATACTGCGAGCTTGCCATAACAATATGGCCATGGCCGTCAATGAACGATGGCATCAAGGTCTTACCTTCCAGATCGATTAAAGTACAGTCTGCATCTTTTTTAGCCTGGACTGACGTAAGATCCCCGACCGCTGCGATCTTGCCATTTTCGACCAGCACGGCTTCTGGATGGTCGTTTTCGTTTTCCATAGTGATGATATCACCATTGTAGTAAAGCGTTTGCATGATAAGGTCTCCTTTCGGGATAAGGTGAACAAAGGTTTCTTCGATTTATATGAAGAATTATCTGAATTTATCGTACAAAATGGACTTATAAACTTCCAATACATTATTGTTTTCAAAATCAAGAGAATGTTTAATGGTGACTAATATATTTGAACTTGATCGTTTTGGTATGTTGAAGATCTGTTGTTGGGCGATTTGACAGGATGACCTGAGAAAGCAAACAACCCTTCCCTGCAAATATGATCGGATATACGATCTTGCACTATTTTCAGAGAGGGTTGTTGCACTTGATCAGAAGAGATATTTAAATGAAGTTATGACTTGCAGAAGGCAGGATCATTGATCTGCTTTATAGATCGTGACGCCGTCCTTGATGGTTTCTAATACATTGATGTCACGGATCGCCATTTTGTCGACTTTTAATGGATTCTTATCAAGGATGACCAGGTCAGCGCGCTTGCCTTCTTTGATAGAACCTTTGCTGTCTTCTTCGAAGTATGCGTAGGCAGCGTTGATCGTGATCCCTTTTAAAGCATTGTAAACACCAATACACTGCTCAGGTCCGATCTCGGCACCGCTGCGCGTTATGCGGTTGACCGCTGTCCAGACTGTATGGAGCATCTTTGGTTGAGTGACAGGCGTGTCTGTATGAAAATTATAGACAAGACCACGGTCAAGTGCAGATCTGACAGGGCTGATGCGTCGGCCGCGTTTTTCGCCAAAATTTTTCAGGTGGATATCACCCCAATACCAGGTATGGCAGACAAAGATCGAAGGGATCATCTCCAGTTTTTGCATTCGGTCCAGCTGGTCTTCGCGAACGGTCTGACAGTGGATCATTACAGGGCGAAGGCTGTCCTTATCCGGATGATCAGAAAGGGCGAGTTCTTCTTCGTAGATGTCTAAAAGCTGCTGCGCAGAAGCGTCACCGTTGCAATGGGTGAGGAGCTGCTGACCGTCAGTCAGTGCCCGGCGGATACTTGTGTGCAGCTGTTCATCAGTGAGCCATGGATAGCCGCGATAATCCCCTGAATCTTCATATGGCTCACTCATCCAGGCGGATTTCCCTTGTGGCGATCCGTCAAGTACAACCTTGTAGCCGCCGATCTTGACATGGTTCTTATAAGTTCTGGCGATATCCCTGTGAGTTTCCATCAGATCGGCAAGATCGTCTAAGGCAGCGTTCATCGCCATTGGATAGGTCACGATATCGATCTTTAGCCGACCGGCGTCGCCGACACGGCGGATCAGTTCTAACGCAGCCCGCCCGGTCGCACCGTCCTGCGCTGTTGTGACGCCGTTCGCTGCATAAATGTCCTGGACATTGGCGAGCAGATCTTCAGGATTTGGCAGTTTTGGTTCATTGAATCTCTTGACCATCATATAGGCGGCTTCCTCGAGATAGCCTGTAGGCTCGCCTGTATCGGGATCCCGTGCGATCATGCCGCCTTGAGGATCAGGCGTATCGCGGTTGATCTTTGCGTTTTCCAGGGCCAGGGAATTGGCGGCACCCATATGGCTGGAGGTGTGGGAGATGATGATCGGATGCTGGGTCGATGCACGATCGAGAACGGCACGGTCCGGATGTCGGCCTTCTTTTAAATAGTTGTGGTCGTAAAGACACCCGACAACGACATCGCCCGCAGGAACCTGATTCTTTTCGATGAATTCCTGTAAGATACGAACAATGTCATCGAAATCCTTTGCGTCTTCCAGGTTTGCGTTCGCAAGATATTGATTGCTTGCCATTGAGATGTGGCCGTGTCCATCGATGAAAGAAGGCATCAATGTCTTGCCGGCCAGATCGATCAGCTTGCAATCAGCCGTTCGTTTGGTGTTAAGAACGTCAAATGTG
>CAUDRX010000173.1 GCA_958451915.1 uncultured Peptococcaceae bacterium | reverse complement strand
AAAGATCGCGCAAGATCGCCGGACTTGTTTCATGCACCATGTTGTGCACACACCCATGGTAGATATTACCCACACCAATATGCACAGCCTCACGCACCGCATGCTCATCCACCTGAGCCAGTACAGCGTCCAGACTGCCCAGATAGGGACGTGTATCATGGCAGAACTGAAACAACTCTGACGCAGGCCAGTGTACGAGCTCCTCGCGGCCTGAGAGAAAACCGCAGAGCAGCGCCCGCTCCGGCAGCGCATCGAGCATCACGCGATAGTCTGCGATATCTTCCGCCGTCAAAGTATCCAATATCACGACCACATCGAGGTCGCTCTCTTCGTTCCCCTCATCACGGGCACGACTGCCCTGCAGGCCCACAAACCACACGCGGTTTGGAAATGTCGCCTCGACCATCGCCACAAACTGTGCCATCCATGCTTCCATATCCAACATCTTATCATCCTCCGATCTATCGTATAGTGGGCATCTATTATAGCCTGAATATCCCCGCTCGTCCACCCGACGGGCATAGAAAAAAGCCGGGCAATGACGCCCGGCTTTTTTTTATTTTCATTACACCAGTTTTCCAACATCTTCAAGATAGATCGATACTTCACCGCATTCCGGACAGATCGCTACATTCGGCTTTCCGATGCGTCCACCAAAAAGTTTGGCCGCATCGGCAGAAAGCACAATGCCATTACCACCCCCTTCGATGCGGATGTCGCATCCTTCTTTCATCTCAGCACCACAGCGCAGACATTTTCTCATCGTGTTCACCTCCTCTGCTCCCGCACAAAGACTTCTTCAATGTACACCTCTATCTTTCAGGCTCCGGATATGTACGATCTTTCCAATACCACCACTTCAGCTTCTCCGGCTCAGGATGATCTGTCTCCGCAAAATACACCGCACAGCGAAACACATACAATTGACAACGGTCTTCCTGAAATCCTTTTTGTTGACAATCCTGTGCATACAATTCTTCCGGGTCCTTCCCGCACAGATCCGCCACACAACGAATGCCGATGGCTTCGAGATCAGCGGCAATGTTTGGACCCACGCCGGGAATGGTCTGCAGATCACTCATCACGACTCTCCTCACTTTCCTCGAGTAACGCTCGATATCGTTCAATACGGCGTACGATCTCCTCAACGCTCATCACACCGGCTTCGCGCACGGTAAGCTGTCCCTCTACATAGACAAGCACCGCCGGTGCGCTGTAGATACCAAGTGCCGCGCAGGTATTGGCCGCTGCTTCCAGTGAAAGCGCACAACAGGCTATGCCTGCTTCACCATCATAATGTGCCGCCAGCTTCTGAGCGATCGCTGAACAGGCACAGCACCGTATGCTTCCAATCTCCACGATGACAATCGGCGTCGTCTCCACGAGAGTGGTCAACGCTGTTTGATCCTGAAGTGTTTGCATTTCATCGCCTCCTGCCCCTATGATAACAAAAAAGAGACCAAGACAATCCCTGATCTCTGTTCTGACACTCCTTAGATATTTTCCTTAAAGCCTACGATGAGCCCGCCTCTTTCTGCGTAATAGCTGCAAAGACCGCGCGTCGGCATAATGCGCACATCAATCTGTCCCCACTTCTCCTGGATGGCCGACTTGAGCAATTCAGCGCATTCCTGGTTCTGGCAATGGCTGATGAACACAGCCTTGACTACACCCGCACGTTCCCAGATGTCATCAACAATGGCGGCGATGGCTTTTTTCTTGCTGCGTGCCTTCCCTTTGATATGGATCGTGCCTTCCTCGGTACCGATACCAATCCCCCAGAAACCCAGCTTGCCGGCAAGAAAACCTGCCAGCTTGCTCATGCGGCCATTTTTAATGAGGTTGTTGAACGAGCACAGGGCAAAAGTTACATGTCCGTGCTGCTGCGTACGCTCGGCCGCCGCCACTACAGCATCAAAATCAAGCCCAGCCTCAATCGACTCGATGATCGACTCGATAACAAAGATCAGCTCCGGGCCGGCGGAACGAGAATCGATGATAGCAACTCGCTTTTCCGGGTATTTTTCCCGGATCATCTGCTGTGCAACCTGCGCACTGTTATAACTGCCAGATAACTGGCTGGAGATGGTGACAGCGATCGCATAATCTGCACCCTCGAACTGTTCAAACCATGTATACGGCGACGGACAGGATGTATGGCTCGCTTCTTCGCTCGCCTCCATCACCGCCACAAGCTCATTGGTATCGAGAGCTGCGTCGTCAACATAATCCTTGCCAGCAACCGTGATGTAGAAAGGTATGGTGCTGAAAGAGATTTCATCGTTGCCAAGATCTTTTCCGTATATGTCACAGCTCGAGTCCGCAATGATGCTCCACTTCATATTGATTCCCCCTTGAACCTTTGCTCATTTCTCTATCGATATGGACTGGCACTAACTAATTGCCATATCCTGTTTGTCTCGTTTTCATTATAACATAACCCATCAATCATGTCTCTTCTTAATAACAATTCTTTACTCAAAGATAACATCTGTCTGTTCGATATCAAAAAAAGAGACCGGCAGGGCCGATCTCTTTATTAATGATAAAAGTCAGGCCAAAAAGATCCCTAACAACAATTTGGCGACAAAGGCAACGATCCAGGCGATGACACACTGAAACACGATGACATAGCACATCCATTTTGTGCCAAGTTCCCGGCGTACCGCACTCACCGCCGCCGCGCACGGCGTGTAGAGCAGGCAGAACACCAGCAGCGCCGCTGCAGTGAGCGGCGTCAGCACTGCCTGCACCGCTGCCTCGCTGCCGAAGAGCACAAGCAGCGTCGCAACCACACTCTCCTTTGCCATAAAGCCCGTGATCAGGGAAGCACAAATACGCCAGTCACCAAATCCCAGTGGCGTAAAGAGCGGCGCCAGCACGCCTGCCACAGCGGCAAGCATACTGTCCTGCGGATCGGCTGCCACATTGAGGGTTGGTGTGAACTGATTAAGGAACCAAATGATCAATGTAGCGATAAAGATGACCGTGAAAGCACGTTCGATAAAGTCACGGGATTTATCCCAGAGCAGCATACCCACGCTCTTAGCCGACGGCATACGGTAATTCGGAAGCTCCATCACGAACGGCACCGCATCCCCAGCGAACAGCGTCTTGCGGAAAAGCAGCGCCACCAGAATGCCAACGAGAATGCCGACAAAATAGAGCAACGTCATCACCAACCCGCCATGTTCAGGGAAAAAGGCCGCCGTGAAAAACCCATACACCGGCACCTTAGCACTGCAGCTCATGAACGGCGTGAGCAGGATCGTCATCTTACGGTCACGCTCCGAAGGTAGTGTACGGCTCGCCATGATCGCCGGCACGCTGCAGCCAAAGCCGATCAAAAGCGGCACGATGCTGCGGCCGGAAAGGCCAATCTTGCGCAGGAGTTTATCCATGACAAAAGCCACGCGCGCCATATAGCCGCTGTCTTCCAGAAGTGACAGAAAGAAGAACAACGTGATGATGATCGGCAGGAAACTCAGCACCGTCCCAACACCGCCAAAGATCCCATCCTGAACAAGGGAGATCAGCGTCGCGTTGACATGCGCCCGCTCCATCAGACCTACGACCGCATCCGACAACCATCCGATGGCTGTCTCCAAGAGCCCCTGCAGCCAGGCGCCAATGACATTGAACGTAAGATAGAAGATCGCTCCCATGATAATGACAAAGGTCGGGATCGCAGTCCAGCGGCCTGTGAGGATCTCATCAGCCTTACGGCTACGAGCATGCTCTTTGCTCTCGTGCGGCTTTACGACTGTCTCTCCGCAGATCCCAAGGATGAAATCGAAACGCATGTCGGCAATGGCTGCCGCTCGATCCAGGCCTCGCTCTGTCTCCATCTGCTGCACGATGTGTGCAAGCATCTCCTTCTCATTGTCATCGAGATGAAGCGCTTCTTCGATGATGTCATCGCCTTCGATGAGTTTAGTCGCAGCAAAACGCAGTGGAATGTCTGTTTCTTTTGCATGGTCCTCGATAAGGTGCATGATGGCATGGATGCAGCGATGGACAGCGCCGCCGTCCTCATCATCTTTACAGAAATCCGCACGCTGAGGTTTTTCCTGATATTTCGCCACATGAATGGCATGGTCGATCAATTCGTCGATACCCTGGTTCTTCGCCGCCGAGATCGGTACGACCGGTACCCCCAGCTGCGCCTCCAGTCTGTTAACGTGGATCGTACCACCATTTTCGTAAACCTCATCCATCATGTTCAGCGCCACGACCATCGGGATCCCAAGCTCAAGGAGCTGCATGGTCAGGTAGAGGTTGCGCTCAATGTTTGTCGCATCCACGATATTGATGATGCCGCGCGGCTTATCTTCCAAAAGGAATTGGCGCGTAACGATCTCCTCACTCGAATACGGCGACATCGAATAGATCCCCGGCAAATCAGTGACAAGTGTGTTCTCATGACCGCGAATCACGCCGTCCTTACGATCGACAGTCACACCAGGGAAATTGCCGACATGCTGGTTAGAACCAGTGAGCTGATTAAAGAGGGTTGTCTTGCCACAATTCTGGTTCCCTGCCAGGGCAAAGGTCAATGTCTCGCTGTCCGGCAAAGGCATCTCATTCTCTTTGTCATGATAAATGCCGCCTTCGCCAAGACCCGGATGTTCGACAATCGGGCTCCGAGGCTGCGCTTCATGGGTGTGGAGCAGGCTTTCGTCAATGTTCTTCACTTGGATATGGGCAGCATCAGCAAGGCGGAGGGTCAATTCATAACCATGCACCGTCAGCTGCATCGGATCGCCCAGCGGCGCAAATTTCACCAGCTTGACATAGGTGCCTGGGATCAGCCCCATATCCAGGAGATGCTTGCGCAGCTGATCCTCGCCGCCGACTGAAACGATCTGGACCGATTCACCGATCATCAGATCGCTCAAAGCTTTGATATCATTTTTCTCCATTCTCTTCTCCTACAGGACACACGTTCCATGTCCTGCTATTTCTCTCTAAAGTAATCCGTTGCTATTATAGCATTAAACATGCTTAATAGATAGAACGTCGCTTAAAAAACCAAATAAAAAACGCATCCTCCGAATTGATAAGCTCCCCATAGAGTAGATACTCGAAATAACAAAAATCGAGCCTACACT
>CAUDRX010000172.1 GCA_958451915.1 uncultured Peptococcaceae bacterium | reverse complement strand
CATATTCATTTCCTCTAAGGGCAATGCTCTTGTCTGATCGATCTTGCTCTCCAGAAGCAACATATTTTTCAACTTTGTTGACCTCATCGTCTTTTACTATCTGTGCATTGATATGCTCCAAGCTACGGATAAAACCGTCTGCATCCTGAGGCTGTGCAAGCTCATCATGAACTTTTAACTGTGCACGCTCATCAACTGATCGTTCCTTATTAACAGAATTATTGATTACTTTATTCTTTGCTGGTGCTGCTGTAGCTGTTTGCTTCTCTTTGATCCTGGCTCTAATGCTGGTCAATTCATCTTTAGATGATTTTTGTGGTGATGTAAAGAAGTGTCGGATAGAGCGTCCCAGTTTACCAAACACAGGGCTGATCCCTGTTAAGAAATTTGCCAACCATCTGCCAACCGCCCCATTGCTACATATATATATCGAGATAACAATGATTGCAGTTAATGCGATAATGGCACCTACCTTCGAGATCGCTTTTACGAGCACCAAAGCAATGGCAGCACCAATCACACCACCTCCAATGCCGTCCAAACCCTTTTCAATTGCAATGTCTGGCGATATACCGAGGTGACGAAAAGCAAGCAAACAAATAACAATAATCACACTGGTAGCAATAATGCGATTATTGATATTTAACCGAGGAACGCAAAGGCGTACACCTAATAAAACGCATAATAATGGAATAAAATACTCACATTGACCAACAAGGATGCGGATTCCATTATAAAAAAACGCACCAAAAAACCCCAATTCGTTGGCGATCTGTGATGAATGGATAGTAGCGCCTTTATGTATAATGAATACTAAATACACAGATAATGCGATCAGGATTACACCAGTCGCCAAGCGTGTATAAGGGCTATTAAGAACCGAATCTTTCCTCGTATTTTTTTTTCTTTTTTTTGCCATCCTCCCACTCCTTTTTATCTTAAACATGAATCAATGGTCGAACATACCTGGGCAAGCAAATCATCATACTTTAAATGATCTACATCAAACCATGTAATGTTTGGATCACGCCGGAACCAGGTCAATTGTCTTTTGGCAAAATGTCGCGTATTCTTTTTCAATAGATCGAGAGCTTCCTCAAAGGACATCTCACCTTCAAGATATGCAATGATCTCTTTATAACCTATGGCTTTTAACGCTTGCATCTCTTTATTATACCCCTGATGCAAGAGCTTCTCAACCTCTTCTACCAAGCCATTTTTAATCATAATATCTACGCGACGATTGATTCGGTCGTATAGTTTTGAGCGTTCCATATTTAATCCGATCAAACAAAGATGGTATGGTGACTGATAGTTTTGTTTCATGTCAAAGTCCATCACGGCATCTTTACCATCTGTACGTATGATCTCCAAAACTCGTGAAATCCTAAAATAGTCATTTGCAAATATCAGACCTTCGAGATCCGGACGCATTGATAAAATTTCTTGGTAATATTTCTTCGCTTTCAATGGATCATTGATCATTTCGCGATAAATTTGCTGACGAAACTCGTCATCCCGCTCTCCTTGAAAACGATAGTCATAGATCAATCCATTAACGTATAATCCTGTACCTCCAACGATCATTGGAATATGATTTCTCTTAAGGATTTCATCGATCGTTGTTTGAGCCAACTTTTTGAAAGCCAATGCATTGAAAGGCTCATTTGGATCAAGGATATCGATCATATGATGAGGTATACCCTGAGATTCTTCCGGGGAGATTTTGGCAGTGCCCAGATCCATGCCACGATAAACCTGCATCGAATCGCCAGAAATCACTTCTGCATGAAATTTTTTCGCAAGATCGATGCTCAGCGCCGTTTTCCCTACTGCCGTTGGCCCCACAATCACGATCAAGGGCTTCTTTTGCTTTTCCATTAATAGGATCCTCTCTTGAAAAACAGATACAATTCGTTCATTGAAATATTCATGATGATTGGACGACCATGCGGACAAGTATGTGGATTCTTCAAGCTTGTCATTTCACGGAAAAGATATTGTACTTCTGATTCACTTAATTTGTAATGCGCTTTTACAGCAGCTTTGCATGAAGCCATGATGATGCTTCCTTCGTCAATGTCAGCTAAACCTTTTAAAGGCTGTTCATTTGCAAGGTCATCAAGCAGATCATTAAACAATGTCTGGAGGTCTTCATATCGGCTTAAAAGAACAGGAATAGTTCTTACATCGTATTGCAACGCACCGGAATTCTCAACGGTGAATCCCAGACGATCTAAGATAAAGATATTGCGTACTAACGCTCCTTCTTGTAATGGAGATAGTTTTAGCCTTACTGGATGCAAGAGTGGCTGCTTCGCGATCATTTTCGCATCACACTCCGCCATAAACTTTTCGTACAAAATGCGCTCATGCAAGGTATGTTGGTCAATGATATACAGATTGTCACGATCCTGCGCTAAGATAAAAGTTTGATTTAACTGTCCAATATATTCTAATTCCGTAACCGTTGCTTGTGTCAATGGTACCGATGGTGCATCCTTACTTGTAGCATTGTCATTATTTTCTGCTGTTTCATTATGCGTTGATATTGACGAAGGCTCTTTAATCATACCATAGGGTGCATCATGCTCAGCGATTTTAACATCGGCTTGTTTGAAAGGCACTTTCGAAACAAATTCGGTAGAAAAATCCTGTGTGATTGAGCAACGTTCTGTTTCAGTCGCTGAATCTGCGTGATTTTGAGAAGCGCTGGTCTCTTTATTTTCGATGGAAAAATCTAAACGCAAAGGTTCTGCTGTTGATGGTAGCTTTTGTTGTTTTAAGGCAAAAGAAGACATAGATGGTTCTGTAGCAGGAAATGGTACACTTAATCTTGAAAGCCAAAGTTCTTCCTTGATCAATGCAATCAACACATTTTTCCCATCTTCTAAGTTTTTGAACTTGATCACTTTTTTTGACGGATGAACAGTTACATCTATATTAAAGGCTGGAAGATAGAGCTTCAGTACACAGATCAAAAAGCGCCCTTTAGGAACGAGTGTATAAATTGCTTCATCAACAATTTGATCTAATTCTTTACTTTCAATCAAACGGTCATTAACAAAATATGTCATGTGACTGCGATTCTTTCGAGTCACTGTTGGCGGAAAGAACCATCCTTCAACCGATTGCTGCTGATAAAAAGCATCATTTTTAAAATGAAGGATCTCCCCTTCAGTTGCTTCTCCGTAAATATAACTAAGGAGCTGATCAACTGTGTTAAGCTGATTAGAGGAGAAGATCACTTCTCCATTGTTTAAATAGGTAAAATTAATTTTCGGAAAACCAAGTGCAAATTTACAGATCAGATCATAGATCAGCGCACTTTCATGACTGTTCGATCTCACGAATTTTTTTCGTGCTGGAACATTATAGTACAAATCCCTTACTTCTATACAAGTTCCTTTGCGAGGCGCTGAGACTGAACGACTGATCTCTCCGCCAGCTTCAGTGCTTAATACAGCTGCAGGTTCTGTTTCATTTCTACCGCTCGTGATCCGTAAACGACTTATCACTGCAATTGAAGCAAGGGCTTCGCCACGAAACCCAAACGTTTTCAAACGATAAACATCATTGAAATCATCGATCTTGCTTGTAGCATGTCGCTCGATAGCCAATGGAAGGTCGTCTTTAAAAAAACCATCTCCGTCGTCAGTTACTTTGATCAGGTCCAGACCACCGTTGACAATCTCTATCGAAATATTCTTTGCATTCGCGTCTAAAGCGTTTTCAAGTAATTCCTTCACAGCTGAAGAAGGCCGTTCGATGACCTCTCCCGCAGCGATCTGATTCGCAACGCGCGGGTCTAGAACATGGATGATCCCCAAAGTAAACCGCTTCCTTTCAAGTATTATTTGCCTTATCAACAAAATCCATCAACGCACCAGCCATTTCACGAAGGGTCATATTATCGATATCCAATCGCTTCAAATCATCGATCCATCCTGGTAATGGTGCTTGATTTGGTTCCGTAAGAACATAATTTGAATTGAATGATAAAGATGTCTCTTCTTTTTCTAAATCATCAAGTACTACACTTGCTAATTGTACGATTGCTTGAGGAATGCCCGCTTTCTTTGCAACATGGATGCCATAACTCTTACTTGCCGAGCCAGGAATAATCTTATGCAGGAAAACAATATCATTTGTATCTTCATAAACGGATACTGTGTAATTTTTAATGCCTTCATCAGCTTCAAGTGTTGTTAGCTCATGATAATGCGTTGCGAATAATGTACAAGCATGAATCTTTTCATTGATATACTTTGTAATCGCTGTAGCAAGTGCAAGTCCATCATATGTACTGGTGCCACGCCCAACTTCGTCTAAGATGATCAGACTATCTTTTGATGCATTATTCGTGATCGTTGCAACTTCATTCATTTCGACCATAAACGTGCTTTTCCCGCCAGCAAGATGATCACTGGCACCGATACGTGCAAAGACACGATCAAACACTTTCATTTCAGCCTGTGTGGCAGGAACAAAGCAACCAATTTGGCACATAATCGCAGCCAAAGCCACGCTCCGGCAGTAAGTGCTTTTCCCAGACATATTCGGGCCGGTGATAATAATAAGACGCTGTTCTTGTTCCGAGAAGTGAACATCGTTTGGTGTAAATTCTCCCAACTGATGTTGACGTTCGATCACGGGATGCCGTAATCCTAAAATATTCACGATATCGTCAGATAAGACAGGTTTGCAATAATTGTTAGCAACGGCAACGGCTGCAAATGAAACAAATACATCAATCGCCGACAAGATACGACTGATCTTCAACATGCGTTCGATCGATCCCTGCAACGTCTCGATGATGGTTCGATAAATCTCAGCTTCTAATGCTTTTGAGCGTTCCGATGCAGTCAAAAGCTTGTTTTCCATCTCTTTGAGCTCTTCTGTAATATACCGCTCACTGTTAGCCAGGGTTTGTTTCCTTTGATATGATTCTGGCACTAGATTTTGATAGGATTTCGTTACATCAAGATAATATCCGAAAACTTTATTGTATCCTATCTTAAGATTTTTAATGCCTGTTACAGCTTTTTCTTGTTCTAAATAACGTTCTAGCCAATCTTTACCGTTCACGACCAGTTCATGGAGCTCGTTGAGTGCTGGA
>CAUDRX010000171.1 GCA_958451915.1 uncultured Peptococcaceae bacterium | reverse complement strand
TCGCAGGCTACTGGCTGCTTTGATTTGAAAATACATTTGTCCACCTCTTTAGCGGCCAGGTTCCGTTCTTTCAAGTGAATTATTAAGGACGACATCCGCGGTGCCATCAGCCATGAACAGTTTTTAAACTCTCCGCTAACTATAAAGCAGAGCAAAAAGAACTAACAAAGCTGGTCAAGACATGGCGACAGCGGTAGAAACCTTTGAACAAGACCAAGCTGATTTCGCTCGCTTTGCAGCCATTGTGCGGGAGTATGCAGGCATTCGGGAACTGACGCCCACTATCATCGATGATTTTATGAAGAAGATCATCGTCCATGCGCCGGATTAGTCCAGACAGATGATTGAACTGGTCTGAAACTTCATTGGAGAAGTGAACCTACCGGGCAACAATGAGGCTGTGGAACGGCCAAGAAAAAGCAGGGCGGCCTGACTTTTCAGCCATGCCGCCCTGCGACAATTAAATGACTGCCTTATGAAGGTGCCATCAAATGAGAACGATCATTTTTCGTAAAAATGGTCACATGAGTCCCATCATAGGCGCAAGGATCATCATCACAACGGTGACAACGCCGACCCAGGCAAAGATGACGAAGACCCCGGGCTTGAACATCTCTGTCATCTTGAAGTAGCCTGTTGCATAGCAGACCAGCGGGATCGCATCAAGCGGGATCAGGCAGGCTGCGGAAACAAGGAACCCAATCGGGATCGCCAGGCTGGCTGGGTTGATGCCTTGTGCCATCGCAACCGTGCAGGCGATCGGTACAAAGATCGAAACGATGGCCGGATTGACCGGACAGATCAGATGCGCATAGGCGACGACGAGACCAAGGATGATCAGCATGATAACGATGCTCTTGCCGTCAAGGAGCATTGAGATATAACCTGCGATCCATTCTGCAGCACCGCTGTTCCAGATCATGGTACCAAGGGCCGCGCAGGAATTGACGAGCAGGATGATGTCCCAAAGGATCGAATTCTTGGTGTTCTCCCAGGTCAGCACATCGACGCCAGGCAGGAAGAAGGCCAGCGCGCCCAGGGTGGTCGTGATAGCGATCGGCACACCATGGAAGCTTTCTGTCAACCAGGCGACGATCAGGACCGCCATGATAATGATGAATTTCTTTTCCTGTGTAGTGACCTTACCGAGCGCATGGAGCTGTTCGCGTGCATTTTCCATGCCTTGCAGGGTATCGATCTCAGGGCGATAGCAAAGGGCGATGATCTTGTAGGCGAGCGGCGTGAGGATGATGACGATCGGCAGACCGAGCATCGTCCACTGTGCAAATGAGACCTGAATACCGGCAGTATTTTCGAGCACCGTCAACGCCAGCACGTTCGTCGCGGAACCAGCCGGTGTCCCCATGCCGCCAATGAGTGCTGCGATCGGCAGACCGATCAGCACAGCTTTGCCGTAATTGCTCTGGCCAGGCTTGCAGCCTGTGGCCTTGAGCAGCATCAATGCGATCGGCAGCATCATCATGACGACACCCATGTCAGAGAGCACCGTCGAGAGAAGTGCGGCGCCCATCATGAAGATAAAGAGCAGCTTCTTGGCACTGCCGCCGGAGGCCAAAGCCAGGATCAGCGTCAGGCGTTTATCAAGCCCCGTGACGGAAAGGCCGTTGGCCACCATGTAGTTGGCGACCATGAAGAAGAACACTGGTTCACAAAAACTGTCTGCGGCTTCAGGCAGGGTGCACAGCCCCAATAAAGGCATCAGGAGCAGTGCCACCATCGCCGCCACACCGAGCGGGATGACATTCGACATCCAGACAAGGGTCGCACAGAGGATGAGCGCGATCGATGTCTTACCATTTGCTGTCAGGCCGTCTGGTGACGGCAGAAAATAGATGACCAGAAACAACGCAACGATCGCGAGCAGGATGGTCGCGCGTTTCTGTGTAGACATTGTTTTAGCAGCCATAATAGCGCTTCCTTTCTTTATATGATAGCAATGAACTCACGCATTCTCAGGGAACGCAAAATTATCCTGATAGTAACGTTCGATCGGATGCTTATAGCGTTCGACCGGCACTTTATCCAGGGTTAAAGCCATATCAGCACCATCGCGGGCGATCCTGATCCAGCCAAGCCAGTCAGCATCGTTACGCTGTGGATAGTCTTCACGGTAATGACCGCCTCTGGTCTCTTTGCGCATCAGCGAGGCTTTAAGGTACATCTCTGTGACTCTGGCAATGGCTTCGGTCTCGAGACGTTTCATGAGATAGTGGGCATCATCGTTGCCCATCTCTGGTACAAATTCTTCCTGGATACGGGCAAGCTCCGCAAGCGCCTCGCTGAGACTCCGTTCAGATTTAAGGATGCTGACGTCGTAAGGGAAAACGAGTTCCTGGATCTTGCGCAGGACCTGCTTGGCAGGGATGCCGCGCTTGTGCAGGTCTTTGTCAAAAGCCGCCTGTTTTTCGGCGATGGTCGCCGCATCCAGCGTGGTGTCGAGGTCCGCGTGCTGGCGCAGGTAATCGTGGATGCCTTCGGCGGCGAGGAAGCCGGTCGTGGAGGTGGTGCTGAGGTCAAAGCCACCGATGTAGACGCCCGCGTCGAGGAAACGGGAGCGGCCAACCGCATAGAGCCCATCGACAGAGGTACGGCCATAAGCATCTGCAACGATGCCGCCAAAATCGGTGAGGATCTGTGGCTGCCATTCTGTGCATCCGTTAAAGAAATCGATACCAAGGGCTTTGAGCTTTTCATGGTTCAACAGCTGCCAACCACCTGCCGGCTGTACAAACGGACGATCTTCATCCCTGATGTCACTGGTATCGAAATAGATTGGCCCACGGCCGGCTTTGACTTCCATGGCCATGGCCATCGTCGTATAATGCGGATCGGTGTTTCCTTTGAGGATCGGTGAATAACGATCCATGAACGACTCACCCTCGGCATTGATAAATTTTGCACCGAGTGGCAGGAGCACGGTCTGACCTTCCCAGGAGAAGAGCTTTGGCACATTCCAGACTTCAACAAACTCCATATTCGTCAGCGCGGCACCTGCATCATAAGCGAGCAGCAAGCCCTCGCCCGTCGACGTGTTCTTGCCATAGGATGATTTCCAGCCGGCACGGCCGCAGGCAATAACGACGGCTTTTGCTGAGAAAGTGATGAACTCGCCGCTGCGCACATTGAAGCCAACAGCGCCGACAATGTGGCCGTCTTTTTTGAGCAGCTCAGTGATCATCGTACGACCCACGCGATAGATCTCCAGCCGTTTGGCTTCCTTGTTCAGGCTGTCGCGCATATCTTCACCACCGGTCCCCTTGACCTGAGTGATGCTGAGCTTGAAGTGATCGAGGCCGCGCTGCGGGATGCCTTTAAAGGAGCCGTCTTCATTTTTAGTATACGCACAGCCAAGCTTCTCATATTCACAGAGACGATCGTAAGACACGTTAAAGATCGTCTCGATCAGTTCCTGGTCGCAAAGCCCATCCCAATAATAGACCAGGTCCTTCACCCATTCATCGACGTTCTCTTCCGGGGTGACTGCATCGAAGTCTCCTTCAGACATCGTCATCAGTCCGCCCCAATCGGCACCGGCCTTGTCAACGACGGTAACACGATAATCGGGGTTCAGCTCTTTCAGATGCTTGGCGGTCCACATCCCGGAAGGGCCAGCACCGATGATCAATACATCGGAATCAATATGTTTCATCTCACTCATATTCTCCACTCCTTCTTTCTCTCAGACCGGGTAGACCGGCGGCAGCAGTTCTTTGAACGGATGTACAAAAATAGCACCTTTTGGACAGTTGCGCTCACATAAGAAACATGTCATACAGTCTTCCGGATAAGCGATGGTCGCCTTCTTGTCAGGCCCGATCCGCAGAGCGTCTAACGGACAGCGATCTACGCAGATGCCACAACCAATACATTTATCTTTGTCAATGCTTGCGATCATTTTTTACACCTCTTTATTTTTGAAAATGGACTGGCCACTCATCGGGCCTTCCTTCTAATAAGATTTTATTATGTGACACATAAACTGTAAAATACGCAGATCTCCGCATCGTGCGCGAAAATATTTATAGTGGCACGCCGCTGTGCTATACTGAGGACATCAAGAAAACGGAGGTGCTGTCATGCTCTTGAACCAACTCCTGCTCCTGAACGATCTGCAGGGGCATCACTCGATCCGTGAAGCGGCTTCATCCCTGCAAATGCCGGAATCCACGATACGCTCTGCTATCCACCAGCTTGAAGAAAACCTCGGATGCACACTCATCACCACCGATCAGCGCGGCATCCACTGGACAACAGCAGGCCAGGAGATCCTCGCTCATACCGATGTTTTACGCCATCAGACACATGCACTCTACCGCCTTCAGGATACTGCGCACGAGGCGTTCTCGCGTAAGCTGTCCCTGGCAGCGAGCAGTCAATTCGGCACGCTGATCCTGTCAGAGATCCTTTCTGACGTTCTGAAAAGCTATCCCCTCGCTCAATTCTCCCTCTCTATGATGAGTAACGAAGCTTTACTCCAGCTCCTGGTCCGACAGGAAGTCGATCTTGCACTGATGCAGCTGCAATCTATTGAAGCACCACTCCGCCATAACATCCTGCTCGGACTTCCTTTACGCACGACATTGCTGCTCCGGGATCATATCTGCTTTCTCATCGGCCCGCTCCATCCGCTTGCGGGCCGCTCATCAGCAGCGTTGCAGGAGATTCTGCAAACATCCCGCCTTGTCAGCAAAGATGCCGTTGATCCTCTGACAACAACATTCTTTCAGCGCCATGGTTATACAGACACCATTGTGCAGATCGCAAACGTCATCTCCTTACGCAGTCTTGTTGCTTCCTCAAATTATGCCTCCTGGCAGACCATCAATGCAGCGACGAACAGCCTTTCTCTTTACAAGGACGGGCTTGAGATCCTCGAGATCGCTGATCTCAAATGGGAAAGCACACTCTATGGCATCACCAGTGAAAGCATTTCTTTCGAAGAAAACATCCTCTTTGAAAAGCTCCAGACACGACTGGCCGCCGAAGATATCATCCGGGAAGGAGGCATGGCATGAAACTCCACCAGCTCGAACTGCTCTGTGCCCTGGAACAATACCATTCATTTTCCAAGACCGCTGAACATCTCTTTCTCTCCCAGCCAGCGCTCAGTG
>CAUDRX010000170.1 GCA_958451915.1 uncultured Peptococcaceae bacterium | reverse complement strand
AATGCATGTTCACCAATGAAACTGTAGGTCGGCGTTCTAAACAAATGAGCCATCGTTATCAACCCTTTCTCATGCGTGTTTTCTCCATTATGCACGAAAAAAGGCCCTCTGGTCAAGGCCAGAGGGCTGTTGGCTCAGCGATAGAGCCCCTTTACTTCATTTTTGGAATGGACCAGTCCCCACCAGCCAACAAGTGCGATCACAGAACAAATCGTTAGCATCGTGCCGATCGCAGCAACAAGATCGCCAAACGGCAGTGAGGCCAGGAGCATCCCGAAGCATCCGAAAAGATTATAGCTCATATTCATCACCGATGATGCCGTACCAACGTCATGCTTTTGCTGTTCCAGGATAAGATTCGTCGAAAATGGCCGCAGGATGTTCGTCGCAATATAAAAGAGGAACATGAGAAAACTGAAGACCAGCGGAGAACGCGCTCCGGCAGCAATGATGCCGACGCCGCCAAACACGCAGACAGCGAAGCAAACATAACTCAATAGATTTTTATCAACATCAGTGAAAAACCGGATATATAGATAAGGCCCGATCATTGAGAGCAGACAGATCGCAGCATAATAATAACTGTAAGCCTGTTCACTGAGACCAAATTGATCTACAAAAATATAAGAAGACATATTGATATAGGCATAGAACGGAATGAGAATGATCGAATAAACGAGCACGATCCAAACAAAACTCCTGTTCTTCATGACCACATTGATCTCTCGAAAACTCTGAAAAGTACTGCCAGACAATCGCTCTTCCTTCGGCAGGCTTTCGTCATAGAGCAGGGTCATCACAAAACCGATCAGGCCAAAGACCAAAAGCAGCAGAAACATTTCCCGCCATTCTGCGATGAGCAGGATCCAGGAACCGATAACAGGTGCAATGATCGGTCCAAAACCAGAAATCGTTTGGACGATCGCCAGCACAGTCTCACGCGTTCGGCCGGAGAAACAGTCTTTGACCATCGCAAAAGAGATCGCAGTCGCGCTCGCAGCACCCACCCCCTGCATAAGGCGTGCAGCCAAAAGCACTTCGATGTTCCAGGCCAGCATACACAACAGGCTTGCTGCACAATAAAGCAGAAATCCTACGGCCAGCGGCTTCTTTCGTCCGTACTTGTCACTGAGCGGCCCCCAGATCAACATACCGATGGCATACGAAAAGAAAAAGATCGTGATCGTCAGCTGAACCAAAGCGTCAGTTGACCCAAGGTGTTCACCCATCGTTGGCATTGCGGGCAGATATAAGTCATTGGATAATGGAATAAATGCATCCATCAGAATGATAAAGGCAATAACACCCTTGAGTCCTAATTTGTTCTGAGACTTCTCCAGTCCAAATTTCATTTTTGACATCTACTGCACACCCCTTTCAGCGATATTATTGATGTCTTTGTTTCTGCATTTTGGGCACGCCATTTATTGTTTCACACTATGTCCAAAGTGTAAATCTGTTTTTCTTTACAAGATCTGCCGACGTTGTAAAAATTCATTACAGCACAAACCACAAAAAAGCGATGCCCTCTCAGGCACCACCAAACATTCATCGATACAGACTCCTGATTTCATTGTTTGATTTTCAAGCCTGTCCAAACAAACGGCAATCATCACGCAATATGCGCAATATCTGACAGCAGATAATCCAGGAAAAGACGCGTTGCATGCGAAGGCAGCGTATTGGTTTTCAGCAGGTAACCCAATAAACCATACAGCGAATCGCTGACCCTTACCGCCACACAATCCGGCGGCAATCCACGCACTGGCAAACCATCAAAAGACAGATAGTCCATACTGAAACCAAGGTTGCTTCTGACTTTTTTCTGCAGCGCAATGAGGTTATCTTCCCAATCCAGCGGAGGCAACGGCGCAAATTGCTTAAAAACAGCCAGAAATTCTTCACCAAATGGATCAACCACGAGTGGTCCCTCGGTTTGCGACAGCATCTGCAGGCTCACTGTTTTGCGATCAGCCAGTGGATGGGCCCGATGCATGATGCAATAGAGATCAGACCGCCAGAATGGCACGAATGACAATCCTGGATCAATCGGATACATCGTCTTGTCCTTGACAACAATATTGTACAACAGCCCAACATCATAATTTTTTTCAGAGAAAATCGCCGGTAAATCGGACTCCTTGCAGTAATCCATTTTCACATCAAGAGACAGTCAATCTCTGCCGATCACACTGAGCAGCTCCGCCGCAAAATCTTCTTTAATCCACTCGTCCGCCAATACACGAACCATCGCCGGCTCTGAGTCTGCAGTTGGCTCCATGCCATGCTGCCGTAAAACAGCGATAGCATCAAAAAATTCCTTCGATTTTTCCACGAGGAACAGCCCATTTTCATTGAGCATGGTGCCCTGATTGTCCGTCACAACCAGCTTCACCCCCAGCTCTTTCTCCAGTTTTCCAATGGCGATGCTCAGTGTCTGCGGCGTCACATGCAGTTCGCGACTCGCGGCACTCATCGACGGATGATCCCGCAATGCCACCAGATATTCAAAATACTCAAGCCGCACAGACAGTCCCCCTTCCCCGACTCATTGCTCTTTATCTTATCGAAAAGCACATCCCTGCGCAAGTAAAAAACCAGCGCCTTTATGAAGGCGCTGGCAGATATTTCTTATAAACGTGCAATAATGGCGGCTGTCAGCTCTTTAGTGCTCACTGCCGTCGCTGGATCTGCTGCGATATCCACGGTGCGATAGCCATCATCAATGACTTGCTGCACGGCATTTTCAATAGCGTCAGCAGCTTCCGACGCATCCAGAGAAAGACGAAGCATATAAGCAGCGGAAAGGATCGTCGCGATCGGATTGGCGATGCCCTGACCAGCAATATCTGGTGCGGAACCATGAGCCGGCTCATAGAGCCCGACACTTCCGCCAAGGCTGGCAGAAGGCACCATACCAAGGGAGCCTGCAAGTGCGGCGGATTCGTCGCTCAGAATGTCACCAAAACTGTTCTCGGTGACAATAACATCAAACTGCTTAGGGTTCAACACAAGCTGCACTGCAGCATTGTCAACATACATATGGTCAACAGTGACCTCCGGATACTCATTGGCGATCTCATTGACCACTTCACGCCAAAGGCGGGAAGTCTCGAGAACGTTGGCCTTATCCACAGACGTCAGATGTTTTTTTGGGCGCTGGTCGGCGAGCACGAAAGCGTCACGTACGATGCGCTCGATCTCTTCACGGGTATAAGCCATGACATCATAGGCGCGGTCGCCTTCGCGTTTCTTTTCGCCAAAATAGATACCGCTGGTGAGCTCACGATAAATGACGATGTCCACGCCCTCAACAACTTCTTTTTTGAACACAAGTCGATCGGCCAGGAAATCATAGTATTTCGCAGGACGGATGTTGCAGTAAAGTCCCAGAGCCTTACGGATTGCAAGAAGTCCCGTCTCCGGGCGCTTCTCGCGAGGCAGCGCATCATACTTTGGCCCACCAACAGAGCCCAGGAGCACAGCGTCAACATCTTTCACAATGGCCTTGGTAGATTCAGGGAAAGGTTCACCGTATTCATCGATGGCAGCCCCACCGAAAGCGGCGTCCACAAATTCCATGCCAAGTTCATACCTGGCATCTGCTGCTCTCAAAACTTCAAGCGCAGCATCAACGATCTCCGGGCCAATACCGTCACCGCGCAAAACTGCTACTTTTCTTCTCATTGACCCACCTTCGCTTTCACATAATTAAGGAGGTTGCCAGCTTCAACGATCTTCTGAATGAATTCAGGGAATTTCTCAAAATGATAGGTCTCGTTCTTCGTGAGATTGGTGATAATACCATTTTCGAGATCAACATCCAGTTCATCCCCCTGGTCGATGGCATTCACCGCTTCCGGCGACTCGATGATCGGCAGCCCAATATTGATCGCATTGCGATAGAAGATGCGCGCAAAGCTCTCTGCAATGACACATTTAGTGCCTGCAACCTTGATCGCGATCGGCGCATGTTCACGTGAACTGCCGCAGCCAAAGTTCTTCCCAGCGACGAGCACATCTCCCTCTGAAATGGTATTGGCGTAATCCGGGATCACATCTTCCATGCAATGGGCACGCATATTTTCGTCGCTCGCGTCATTGAGATAACGTGCGGCGATGATGAGGTCGGTATCGATATTATTGCCGACCTTCCAAGCTTTACTGCTCATTTATTTATACCTCCTCTGGGTTCGTAATATAACCGGTAATGGCACTGGCGGCAGCGACAGCTGGATTGCAAAGATAGACTTCACTCTCCGGATCCCCCATACGGCCGACAAAGTTGCGGTTGGTCGTGGAAAGGGCCCGTTCACCTTTAGCCAGGATCCCCATGTAACCACCGAGGCAAGGTCCACAGGTTGGCGTAGAGACAACGCCGCCAGCATCGAGGATGGTCTGAGTGATGCCTTCCTTCATGCAGGCTTCATATACAGCTTGAGTCCCTGGGATCACAATGAGGCGCAAATAAGGCGCTACCTTTTTACCTTTAAGGATCTCACCAGCCACACGCATATCTTCCAAACGGCCATTGGTGCAGCTGCCGATCACGACCTGATCGATGGCAATCTTGTCAATCTCATCCACAGCATGCGTATTGCTTGGCAAATGCGGAAAAGCGACCTGTGGCTTGAGTGCTGCAAGGTCAATAGTGATCTCCCGGCTGTATTCGGCATCCGGATCAGCATCATAGGCCATGACTTCGCCGTCAAAACGTTCTGCGAGATACGCCTTGCAGATATCGTCAACCGGGAAAATGCCATTCTTCGCGCCACA
The DNA here is from genome assembly GCA_958451915.1 of uncultured Peptococcaceae bacterium. Classification (GTDB taxonomy): domain Bacteria; phylum Bacillota; class Peptococcia; order Peptococcales; family Peptococcaceae; genus UMGS1590. Next base: position 368 of record CAUDRX010000170.1, on the reverse strand, counting down.
TTCGATCGCCATATTGGCAATGGTGAGGCGGCTGTCCATCGAAAGATGTGCAAGGCCATCGCCAACAAATTCCAGACTCTGATACAGCGCACCGTCAACCCCGATCATACCAATGAGATAAAGGATAACATCCTTACCCGATACATATGGATTCGAAGGTACACCCACTACGTTCACTTTGATGGCTTCTGGCACCTTGAGCCAGGTCTCACCGCTGATCATCGCCGCTGCGATATCAGTGCTGCCCATGCCCGTAGAGAACGCTCCAACAGCACCATAGGTGCAGGTGTGACTGTCCGCACCAATGATCAACTGGCCTGCACCAACGATCCCCTGTTCTGGCAGGAGGCAATGTTCAACCCCCATCT
>CAUDRX010000169.1 GCA_958451915.1 uncultured Peptococcaceae bacterium | reverse complement strand
TGAGTTCGTCTTTGACGATCCAAAACTTCGCGTGACCACCGACACCGATCTCTACGAGCGTTACCGCTTCCTGAAGAGCGATGCCGGCAAGCATTACCTCGAAGAGAAGAAGAAGGATGGTTTCAACGTTGATACTTCGGTGGAAGTGGCCTGGGCGGAAGATCTGCCTCTCGATCCGCTGACGCTCAAACATCGTCAGTTCCGCTATATCTATGACCTGAGCGATGAATGGACCTATGACCTCGAATTGGTCGACATCCTTGAGGATGGTCCGGAGATGCCGCTGGTCCGTGAAGGACTGGGCAATGCACCGTTCGAAGCCTGCGGCGGTTTTGGCGGCTATTATGAGCTCATGGACATCCTCACCACGCCGGATCATCCGGAAAACGCGGCCATCCATGCCTGGGTGGAGACGATGGGTTACCAGTTCTATGATGAGGATGAAGTGAACGCGGCCCTGCGCGCCTTTCACGAGGGCATAACAAAATAAATGTTGACATCAACGCTTTAACGTGATAAATTGATAAAGCGAAAGGAGCGCGAGACCATGAAAGATTATTCCAGATTGACCCCGGAGGGCACACGCGATGCATTGTTTGAGGCCAGCGAGGCCCAGAGCCACATCGAGCGCAGCCTGCGCACGTTCTTCTACTGCCGCGGTTTCCGCGAGGTGCGCACGCCGGGGATCGAGTATTTTGACGTTTTTGGTTCGGCGGGGAAATATTTCCCGGCTGAAAGTATGTATAAACTGAGCGATCGCAACGGACGCCTTATCGTCATGCGTCCGGACTCGACGATCCCAATGGCGCGCCTGGTGGCAACGAAGTATAAGAACAAGACGATGCCGCTGCGCCTTTGCTATGACCAGACGGTCTACCGCACGAGCCGCACCCTTGACGGTATCAGCCACGAGATGCGCCAGATGGGTGTGGAAGTGATCGGCGCCCAGGGCGCGAAGGCGGATATGGATATCCTTAAGATGGCCTGTGACGTTTTCTATGCGATCGACATGGGCGAGGACTACCGTCTGGAGATCGGGCATGTGGGCATCTTCAAGAAGCTGGTCGATATGCTCGAGATTGACGAACTGGAACGTGACACCCTTTTTGAAGCGGTGGAAGAAAAGAACTACTCCGCGCTCAACGACATCCTCGAGCGCCACGCCGACAAACCGGCGGCGAAGGTGCTGCGCCAGCTGCCGCGTCTTTTTGGCGGGCAGGAAACGCTGGAAGCGGCACGCACGCTGATGGCGGATCTGGATCCGCAGATCACGGAAGCGATCGATCAGCTGGCGTGGATCTATGATCAGTTTGAGGCGATGGGCTTTAAGGAGAAGATCATCATCGATCTGGGTCTGATCAACCAGGCGGATTATTATTCCAGCCTGATCTTCCGTGGCTACATCGGTGGTGCGGGACAGGCGGTGCTCTCGGGCGGCCGCTATGACCACCTGCTGGAGGATTTTGGCATGGAAGCAGCGGCGATCGGTTTTGGGGTGAGCGTTGATCTCCTGGCGGAGGTCATGCTCAGGCAAAATCCGCTCTTTTACTCGACGCTTGATCTTGTGTATGCAGATCTGGCGGATATGCCGCAGGCTTTTCAATGGATGAGCGCGCGCAGGATGTGTGCCGAATGGTCGCTGGCGGATTCGCTGGAAGATGCTGTCGCAGAGGCAAAGGAACGCGGCATTCCGACGGTGATCCATTATCACGACGGACGTGCAGAATGGCTGGAGGTGCAAGATGCTTAAGATCGCATTGACCAAAGGACGGCTGGAGAAATCCACCGTCGAACTGTTCGCAAAGATGGGCCTCGATGTGAGTGCCTTTGAGACGAAGGGCCGTAAGCTGATCCTCGAGGTGGGCGATGATATCACGGTCGTTCTCGCGAAGGCGCCGGACGTGATCACCTATGTGGAGCACGGTGTCTGTGACATCGGCGTTGTCGGAAAGGACACGATCTACGAGCGCGGCGGTGCTTTTTACGAGGTGCTGGACCTGGGCTTTGGCAAGTGCAAGTTTGCGCTGGCGGTGCCGCAGGGGACGGATTTTTATGATGGCTATGACGTCAAGCGTCTGGCCAGCAAGTATCCGCACGTGACGCGTGATTTCTTTGCGCGAAAGGGCATGGATGTGGACATCATCAAGATCGAGGGTTCCGTCGAGCTGGCGCCGCTTTTGGGCCTGGTTGACGGTATCGTGGACCTTGTCGAGACCGGTAATACCCTGCGCGAGAACGGCCTGGTGGCCATCGAAGACGTGATGCAGGTGAGTGCGCGGCTGATCGTCAACGTTGTCAGCATGAAGCTGAAAAAGGATGAGATCAACGCGCTGATCGACAAGATCGAAGCATTGAAGGAGGCAGAAGCACAATGATCCAGACCATCCTTGCCGATGGCAAAGCAGAATATGAATATCTTCGTGCGCTGAAGGCACGTCAGCAGGAGACGAACGCTGAGGTGACGCGTGCCGTGCAGGCGATCCTCGACGACGTGCGCCGCGAAGGCGACGCAGCTGTGGCACGCTACAGCGCGAAGTTTGACCATATGGAAGGGCCGATCCGCGTGATCGAAGCACAAGAGATCGCGGCCGCGAAGGCGCGTATCGATGGTGAACTGCTCGCAGCGATGGAGCGGGCAGCGGTGAACATCCGCCGTTTCCATCAGCAGCAGGTGCAGGAGAGCTATGTGGACTTCCGCGAAGACGGCTCCTTTATGGGGCAGCGTGTGCGCCCGCTGGCGCGCGTGGGCCTCTATGTGCCGGGCGGCACGGCGGCTTATCCTTCTTCTGTGCTGATGAACGCCATCCCGGCCAAGATCGCCGGGGTGCCGGAGCTTGTTATGGTGACGCCGCCAAACGCTGAAGGCAAACCGCGGGATGTGATCCTTGCGGCGGCAGCGGTGGCCGGGGTTGACCGTATCTATATGGTCGGCGGCGCGCAGGCTGTGGCGGCGCTGGCTTATGGTACGGAAACGATCCCGCAGGTGGACAAGATCGTGGGCCCGGGCAACATCTTTGTGGCGACGGCGAAACGCCTGCTCTATGGTGTGGTCGATATCGACATGATCGCCGGTCCGAGCGAGATCCTTATCGTGGCCGATGAGAACGCTGACCCACGCTTCATTGCGGCCGACCTGATGAGCCAGTGTGAGCATGATGTGCTTGCCGGCGGCGTGCTCCTTACTGACTCAGCGGATCTTGCGGAAGCGGTGAAGGGAGAGATCACGCGTCAGCTGGCAGATCTCAGCCGCGCCGATATCATCCGTCAGTCAATGGATGACTACGGCGTCATCGTGGTCTTTGACAGTGTGGCGGCCTGTGTGGATTATGCCAATGCCGTGGCGCCGGAACATCTGGAGCTGGCGGTGGTCGATCCGGCCAGCTGGCTGGGCCGTGTCGAAAATGCGGGTTCGGTCTTCCTTGGGGACTGGACGCCGGAACCGGTGGGCGATTATTATGCCGGCGCCAACCACGTGCTGCCAACGAGCGGCACGGCGCGTTTCTTCTCGCCGCTGGGCGTGGACAGCTTTTATAAGCGCATGGGCTTCACGTCCTACAGCAAGACCGCGCTCCTTAACGGTGCCGATGACATCATCCGTTTTGCAGAAGCAGAGGGCCTGACTGCCCATGCCAATGCCGTGAAAGTGAGGAAAGAACCATGCGACTGAGCGATCGTTTCAAAGGAAGAGAACCTTACAGCCCGGGCGGCAAACCTTGCCCGGTCATATTGAACGCGAATGAGAGTTTTGTCCGTCCGTCTGATGAACTGATGGAAGAATTTCATGCGATCCTGGAGAACTGTGACTTTAACCGTTACCCGGACCCTCGCGCCGAAGACCTTTGCCGCGCTTTTGCGGAGCGTTTTGGTGTGGACTGGGAGAATGTAACAGCAGGCAATGGTTCCGATGAGCACATCGAGCTGCTCTATGCGGCGCTGGTAGCGCCGGGAGACCGCGTGGTCACGGTGGCGCCGGACTTTTCGATGTATGGGGCAGGGGCCTATCTGAACCAGGTGGAACAGTTCGTCTATGAACAGGAGGATTACGCGATCAACGTTGACCATCTCCTGGCCTTTGCACAGGAAAAAGATGCGGCCATGATCATCTTTTCCAATCCGTGCAACCCGACGGGTGTGGTACTGCCGCGCGCGGAGGTGCTGCGACTGATCGATGGCTTTGACGGTATCGTTGTCGTGGATGAAGCTTATATGGATTTCGCTGATGAGAGCGTGCTCGATCTGGCTGGAAAGAAGGAGAACCTTGTCGTTCTCAAGACCTGCTCCAAGGCGCTGGGGCTGGCGGGGCTGCGTGTCGGTTTTACGATCACGACCCGCGAGATGACAGACCTTCTGCAGCTGGCCAAGCCATTTTACAACGTCGGCCGTCTGACGCAGGAACTGGCCGCCTGCGTGCTGCGTCATGGTGAAGAGATCGATGACGCCATCACCCAGATCAAGAGCAGTACGCGCGCCCTCGTCGGCGGGCTGACGCCGATCGTGAACGACTCACCGCTCTTTGAACGGATGCTGCCAACTTCTACGAACTTTGTCTATATCATCACCGAGCATGCACCGATGCTTTTTGAAAAGCTCCAGGAGCATGGCTATCTTGTGCGTCAGCCGCAGCCAAACGCGCTGCGCATCAATGCCGGATCGCCAAAGGAAAATACCCTGTTTTTAGCAGCTATGCGTGACATTGTAGAGGAGATGGAAGCATGAGGAGTGTCAGCAAAGAACGGGAGACAAAGGAGACCTCGATCCATCTCTTCCTTGATCTGGATGGCGGCGAGGTGCGCATTGCCTCGGGCATCGGCTTTTTTGACCACATGCTGACAGCACTGGCAGTGCACGCTGGCTGGGGGCTGGTACTCGACTGTGACGGCGACACCTGGGTGGATGGCCACCATAGTGTCGAAGACATCGGTATTGTCCTCGGCCAGGCTTTGGGCGAATGCATCGACAAGGGCGCCATCCAGCGTTACGGCACTGCCTTTATCCCGATGGACGAAGCGCTCTGCCGCGCCGTCGTGGATGTGAGCGGGCGCCCTTATCTTGTCTATCACGCTGAGGTGAATGCGCCGATGATCGGCGAATATGATACAGAACTGACTGAAGAATTTTTCCGCGCCTTTGCGATGAACGCTGGCATCACGCTGCACATCGAAGCGCTCTACGGCAAGAACGCCCATCA
>CAUDRX010000168.1 GCA_958451915.1 uncultured Peptococcaceae bacterium | reverse complement strand
GAAAACACTGCTTTGATCGAAGATGTAGAGGATGAAGATGCAACTGTTCAGGATGGCGATATCGTTCTTCTTGATTTCTGCGGTAAAAAAGATGGCGTTGCATTCGAAGGTGGTACCGCTGAGAACTATGAATTGACCATCGGTTCCAACAGCTTTATCCCAGGCTTCGAAGAAGTCATGGTTGGTATGAAGATCGGCGAAGAAAAAGATCTTGATCTGACTTTCCCTGAAGAGTATCATGCAGCTGATCTTGCTGGTGCGGCAGTCGTGTTTACTGTCAAAGTCAATGCTATCAAGCGTAAACATCTGGCTGAGCTGGATGATGATTTCGCTAAGGATGTCAGTGAATATGACACTTTGGATGAATATAAGGCACATCTTCGTGAAGATATGGAAAAACAGCGTAAAGAAGCTGCAGAAAATCAGTACAAGAGCAAGATCGCTGAAAAAGTTACTGCAGATTCTGATGTTGTTGCGCCACAGTCTATGGTGGAAAAAGAAGCTGAAGGTTATCTGAACGAAATGACCTACAATCTCCGCGCTCAGGGTATCGAGATGGAACAGTATTATCAGTGGACGAATACCACTGAAGAAGATGTGAAAAAAGATTTCCAGGAACGCGCAGAAGCATCTGTCAAGCAGCAGCTGGTACTGAGCGAGATCGCTGATCGCGAAGAGATCACTGTTTCTGAGGAAGAACTCGATGAAGAGATGGAACGTCTCGCAAAATATTATCAGATGGAAAAAGATCAGCTTAAACAGATCTTTATGGTACAGGGACAGACTGAATCCCTGAGCAACAGCATTAAATTCGAAAAGGTAATGAAACTCCTGTTGGAAAAAGCCGTCATTAAGTAATTCAACGACTTTCAGTAGACAGGAATATAGAAAGGATGTTGAAAAATGAGCTATCTGGTACCTTATGTCATTGAACAAACTGGTTATGGTGAACGCTCCTACGACATTTATTCGAGATTGTTGAAAGACCGTATCATTTTTCTCGGTGGCGAGATCACGGATGATTCGGCCAATGCAGTCATCGCACAACTTCTCTTCCTGGAAGCTGATGATCCTAAAAAAGATATCTTCATGTATATCAACAGCCCTGGTGGTTCTGTAACGGCTGGGATGGCTATCTATGATACCATGCAATACGTGAAGCCTGATGTCTGCACTCTTTGTGTGGGCATGGCAGCGAGCATGGGGGCATTTCTTCTTGCTGCGGGCACAAAAGGCAAACGTTTTTCCCTGCCAAATAGTGAGATCATGATCCATCAGCCGCTTGGCGGCGCTTCTGGTCAGGCGACCGATATCGAGATCCATGCAAAACGCATCCTTGAGATCAAGGAAAAGATGATCCGAATCCTGGCAGAACGTACCGGTCAGGATCCTGACAAGGTGCGCCAGGATACCGAACGTGATAATTTTATGGAACCAAAAGTGGCGTTGGAATATGGCTTGATCGATAAAGTGATCGAGCGTCATTAAGAAGTGGAGATCGTTGATGAGTAAGATTGACAATCCAAATGATGAAGTTCGTTGTTCTTTCTGCGGGAAGACCAGAGATGAAGTTAATAAACTGATCGCAGGACAAGGTGTGTATATCTGTGATGAGTGCGTCCGGATCTGTGATGAGATCCTTGCGGAAAATAACGTTGGGGATGCCGCCGGCGCCTATTCAACGACAAACTCTTTGAAACCTGCAGAGATGAAAGCGATTCTTGATGAATATGTCATCGGGCAGGACGAAGCTAAGAAAGCGTTGTCGGTTGCGGTGTACAATCACTACAAACGCATCAATCATTTTGATGATGCTGACAATGATGTTGAGCTTCAAAAGACTAATATCTGTCTGATTGGTCCGACTGGCAGTGGTAAAACACTTTTGGCGCAGACACTGGCGCGCGTTCTGAATGTGCCGTTTGCAATCGCTGATGCGACTTCGTTGACAGAAGCCGGCTATGTAGGGGAAGATGTTGAAAATATTCTTTTGCGTTTGATCCAGGCAGCTGATTTTGACCTTGATGCAGCCAGTCGTGGGATTATCTATGTGGATGAGATCGACAAGATCGCACGCAAGAGTGACAATCCGTCGATCACACGTGATGTTTCTGGTGAAGGGGTACAGCAGGCTCTTCTCAAGATCATCGAGGGGACCGTGGCGAACATCCCACCGCAGGGCGGGCGCAAACATCCACATCAGGAGTTCATTCAGCTCGACACGACCAATATCCTCTTTATTCTGGGCGGGGCTTTCGATGGAATTGAAAACATTGTCGAACGCCGCCTGGGGAAGGGGAGTTTGGGCTTCTCAGTAGATTCAGAGGCTCTTAGTGAGCAGGAAAAGAAAGAGAACCTTAAAAAGATTGAACCTGAAGATCTTTTGAAATTTGGCTTGATCCCAGAGTTTATCGGACGTGTCCCTTATATTGTAGCTTTGCAGGAATTGGATAAAGATGCATTGATTCGTGTTTTGGTCGAGCCTAAAAATGCGCTTGTCAAACAGTATCAGAAAATGTTTGAGATGGATGGTGTTAGTCTTGTCTTTGAAGACGAGGCCCTGGAAGCCATAGCAGAACAGGCTCTGAAACGTAAAACCGGCGCACGCGGTCTGCGAGCTATTCTGGAAGATGTGATGATGGATATCATGTTTGACATCCCTAGCAGAGAGGATATCGTTCGCGTTCGCATTACAAAGGATGCGATCCTTGGAAAAAACGAACCAATCTTGGAATATAAGTGATTTGAAGTAAAAGGCTTTGTAAAGTGATACTTTGCAAAGCCTTTTTCTGGATTAAAGGAAGTGATTCAAGGTGGCAATAGAAAAGCATACCGGTGTGATGGTTCCGCTGCGTCAATTGGTGGCGTTGCCGGGGACAACGATCACGATCGATATCGGACGCTTCGTTTCTAAAAATGGCATTGACCTTTCGCGATCTCAGACTGGGATGCTCCAGTTATTTACGCAGAAAGATCCAGAGACAGAGATCCCAATGCAGGAGGAGCTCTATCCGATCGGGGTTCTCGCTAAGATTACTCGTATAGAAGAACATCCAGCGATTGATGGTTATAAAGTCACTGTTGATGTGTTATATCGATTGCGTATGGTCGGACTCAAACGTGAAGAAGGAACGCTCATGGCCACATCAGAGCGTATCGCGGACCATTTCAGCAGTGAAGCGGGAGAACGTCTGGCATCGAAGATCGAAGCGCAGATGAACACTGAACTCTTGCGTTTTAATCGCTTGACAAAGAGGCTGAACGCTTCAGAGCTGACTTCGATCCATAATGAAAAAGATCTTTCCCGTAAGATCGATATCATAACCCACCACATTATTCCGCGTTCTGTTGACCGTTACGCGGTGTTGTCAGAGACGATGGTGGATAAACGCCTGGAAAAGCTTTATGAGATCCTTTCCAGAGAAAATGAGATGATCCAGCTTGAAATGGATATCAACAAGCGTGTCAAAGAAGCGATCGACCGTTCCCAGAAAGAATACTATCTGCGCGAAAAACTAAAAGTCATTCACAAAGAACTTGGTGAGAGCGAGGATAGAAGTCAGGAGCTTGACGCGCTGTCGGATAAGATCGAGCATTCTTTGATGCCTGATTCAGTTAAAGCAAGGGCTCGTAAAGAACTGAAACGCATGCGCAATGCGACACCAATGCATCCTGAGTATGGTAATCTGCAGAACTATCTTGATTTTTTGGTGAGCCTGCCTTGGGGCATATTTAAAGAAAACGACCATGATCTGCTCGAAGCGAGTAAAGTGCTTGAAAGAGATCATTATGGTTTGGATAAGATCAAATCTCGTATCCTTGAATTTTTAGCTGTTCAATTTATGAGAAAAGACAGCGTAGGGTCGATTCTGTGCTTTGTGGGACCTCCCGGCATAGGCAAAACATCACTGGCGCAATCAATCGCAAAGGCACTTGGCCGTGATTTTATCCGTGTGGCTTTGGGGGGCGTGCAGGATGTAGCAGAGATCCGGGGACATCGGCGCACTTATGTTGGTGCTATCCCTGGGCGCATCATCCAGGGGATCGCTGATGCTGGCTCGAGTAATCCGGTCTTTCTGCTGGACGAAATTGATAAATTGACGCGAGATTTTAAAGGCGATCCTTCTGCAGCGCTCTTAGAGGCTCTGGATCCGGAGCAGAACAATACGTTCAGTGACCATTATCTGGAAGTTCCATTTGATCTTTCAAAAGTATTTTTTATTACAACTGCCAATGACATCAATGCAATTCCTGGACCACTCCGTGATCGTATGGAGATCATTGAGATGTCAAGCTATACAGAGTATGAAAAGGCTCAGATCGCTAAACGGTATTTGGTGCAAAAGGCGATACAGGCCAGCGGTTTAGAGAAAGGCGCGCTCTCGTTTACTGATGGTGCGATAAAAATGCTTATCAGTAAATATACACGAGAAGCTGGGGTTCGTGAGCTTCAGCGGAAGATTGAATCGATCTGTCGAAAATTCGCTAAAAGCCAGTTTATGCCAGATGCAGAAGTTCCATCTCGGATCACGAAGGCAAACTTGCCATCAATTCTGGGTAAACCGCTTGTCGATCATTTGGCTACAGAATCCGGTGATGAGATCGGTGTAGCTGTCGGGCTCGCATGGACACCAGTTGGTGGCGAGATCTTGCAGATCGAAAGCTTGAGTATGCCTGGCAAGGGAACGCTTCTTCTTACTGGTCAGTTGGGTGAGGTGATGCGTGAATCTGCACAGATCTCTTTGAGTTATCTGAGAAGTGTGGCTGATCGTGTGGGGATCCCTGAGGATTTCATAGAGAAAAATGATATCCATGTCCATGTTCCTTCCGGTGCTGTTCCGAAAGAAGGCCCATCTGCCGGGGTGACTCTGACGACTTCGCTGCTATCGATGATGATCAAGGCACCTTTGCGTCAGGATGTTGCTATGACCGGGGAAATGACGTTGCGTGGACAAGTCCTGCCGGTTGGGGGCATCCGCGAGAAAGTTACCGCTGCTCATCGTGCAGGCTGTAAGATGGTTTTGATCCCAGAAGAATGCGCACGTGATCTCGAGGATATCCCGCAGGAAGTGCGGGATGCGATAGAGATTCGGACAGTCAGGCGAATCGAAGATGTTTGGAAAAATGCCTTTAGAAATGGGGTGGTCGAATGATCGTGAAAAATAGCCGTTTTTTGATCGGTGCCGTATCG
>CAUDRX010000167.1 GCA_958451915.1 uncultured Peptococcaceae bacterium | reverse complement strand
TGAACGATCCTGTTCACATATTTCTCGATCTTGTGCACATGATGTTTCCAGACACTACCGAAACGGTCCATAGACTTGTCGGCCTGAAAGCTTAGATGAAGATCGCCCAATGCATATAATGCCATATGCCTGCACCTCCTTGATGATCAGGACCATTGTACCACAGTACCGCTGACAAAAACAGAACGGCGCCTGCCCATGCATGGATGAGGCAGGCGCCGTTTCTTTGTGTTCAGGATACCAACACAGCCTTAAAGGGCACGTGCCATTTCCAGACAGGCCCAGTCTTCGCCGAGCAGACGATGGGACTCATGCCCACGTACGCCAAATCCCAGTGTCTCATAGCAATGCTGCGCCGCTGGATTGTTCTCGAAGACGATCAGGGAGACGGTCTTCGCGCCAAAGATCTCTTTGGCATAGATCATGCCCAGCTGGAGCATGCGTTTTGCGATGCCCTGGCTACGCTTCTCGGGATCAACGATGACAAAACCGATGCGCAGTTCCCCGAAAGACGGCGTTGGCTGGCGCAACGTGAAAAAGCCCACGATCTCCTCATCATCGATGGCCGTAAATGCCATGAGATCCGCTACGGCATTAAACTGCGCCGGCGTCAGTGGATAACTGCCCAGAACACCTGCGGTCCATTTATAAAAAGCGCGTTCATCCTGGTCCCAGGAAAGGATCGTATCTGCGTCGGTCAAGCGATAGGGTCTCAATCTCAACATCATTCTCACCTTTTTCTTTCATCATCGGTCAGGGCTGATGACAAGCGCTACGCTCACAGCGCTTTCACTGCCTCGATCAGTCCCTGCAGGTCTGCCTCATCCGGGTGGCTCAATGCAGCGTCAAAATTCAGGATCATTTTCTGCATCTGCGAGCGCTTGGCAGGTTCTTCTTCGGCGATGCGCAGATAACGCTCGCGCACGCTCTGCGGCATCCTGCCAACGCACATGTACTGTCCGATGACCTCGGCGGTCTCTGGCAGCCTGCTCTGCACGCGTTCAAGGAGCTGTCTGAAATAGACTTCGCTGCCGCCAAATCCGCAGGTGCCAAAGAGAAAGACCTCCTGACTGTCCAGCTGGTCAAAGAAAGCGGCTGTCGCTCCATCACAGGTGCCCTTGTCTGTCCAGAAACCGATATAGAGGCGATCGGCTTCCAACGCGGCGGCATCTGGTGGGCCGAAATAGAGGCAGTCCTCTTCCGGCAGAACGCCGCGCAAGGCATCGGCGAGCATCCTGGTGTTGCCGGTCTGACTGCTGTATACGATAGCATATGACATTTGTTCTTCGTCTCCTTCACTCAATATGCGTATGGGCGCTTCTTCCATGGCCCATCGTTCGATCAATGGGATCGATCTTTCCATCATTTTCATCTTCATCCTTTCACTTCTCAGCGCTGTGGGCCGCGTGGCCCATAGTCCAGCTCAGCGGTCATGGCGCCGAAATGCTTCATCGCTTCCGGCGCATCGGCTGGATCGAGCACAAGCTCGATGAAGACGGCACGCCCGCCTTTTTCTGCTTCTGTCAGTGCCGTCTCCAGCGCATCTTCGCTGTCCACGCAAACGCTGTAGATATCCTGGCCGGGAGCGAGGATCTGTGGCAGGGCGTGGTATTGCCATGGTGCAACGTCATTATAGCGTGCATCCATGCCAAGGATGTAGCGTTCGATGGTATAACCGCGATTGTTGAGCAGGAAGATGATCGGTTTCAGGCCGCGGTTCAGGATCGTCGAGAGTTCCTGCGCGGTGAGCTGGAAAGAGCCATCTCCTATAAAGAGCAGCGCGCGGCGCGATGGTTCAGCGGTCATGGCGCCGAGAAGTGCCGGCAGGGAATAGCCGATGGAACCCCAGATCGGCTGCGCGATATAACGGGTGCCGCGTGGAAAGCGGTTTTCCAGGAGCGCCGTCAGTGAGGTACCGTTCTCCACACAGACCAGGTCGTTCGGGCGGAAAAATGTGGCCATGCGCTGCCAAAAATACGCCTGCGTGAGCGGCGCATCCGCCGATGGCACAACGGCGCGCGGCACCATATCCCGGGCGGTGATGCCGCCTTCTCTGCGCTCTGCCAGGGTTTCTCTGACTTTGGCCACGAGCTCGCGGGCAGCAACACCCTCGTAGACTTCCCCTTCGATGGTCACGTTGACATCACGGATGTAAACCTGCGCCGACACTGGATTGTTGCCTGGAGCCGCCATCGGGCTTGATTCGACAAAACATGGCGCGGTAGCAATGAGGCAATCGGAACGCCAGAGTGCGGCGGCCACTTCCGGTGCTGAAGACTTGCCGTTGTACATGCCGAGATAAAGCTTGTCATCTTCGGGCAGGATGCCTTTGCCGGTACGGAAAGCCACATACGGGATATGACGTTTCCCGGCGATGGCATAGAGGTCGTCTGCCAGTGCACATCGGTCGGCGTCGGCATCGATGAGGAGCAGCGGATGCTGGGCGCGTTCAATGAGCGCGGTGATACGCGCCACGGCGCTGGCAAGGCGCTCGCTGTCGCTTGGCGGCATCCGGAGCTGGAGCGGTGTTTCCGGCACCTCGACCTCCAGATAGGAGATGTTCGACGGCACCTGAATGGTCACTGGCAGCTTGTCGCGCCAGCAGCTTATGAGCACGCGGTCGAGCTCATCGGCCACATTCATCGGCGTCAGGCGCAGGGTATTGGCCGTGAACTGTTTGAGGCAGTTATTGATATTGTCAAAGTTGCCCTCGGCCAGAGAATGATGCACGCGCAACCGGCTCTCCATGGCATAGAGCGGCGGCGTACCGCTGATCAGCACCACCGGCACATGCTCGGCGCAGGCGCCGGCAAGGCCGCAGATGGCGCTGAGATCGCCAACGCCGTAAGTCGTCAGCATGGCGCCAATGCCACCCGCACGCGCGTAGCCGTCGGCGGCGTAGGATGCGTTGAGCTCATTACAGGTGCCGACAAAATCAATGCCCTCCACCTCACCGAGCTGTTCCAGAAGCTGCAGGTTGAAATCGCCCGGCACACCAAAGATATGGCCGACGCCAATCTCGCGCAGACGCCGGAAGAGAAATTGTCCGATGGTCATCTTCATAGGGATCATCCTCCTTGAACCAGTTCTTGCTCCTTCTATCATACCCTGTGCCGGAAGCGTTGTCATCTGCTATTCGCTGAGATATAATAAAGGCAGGAATTTTTTCGAAGGAGGCGCTCACATGCCTTACACGATCATGGTCGTCGAAGATGACGCCGACATCAACCAGCTTCTGGCCAGGATCCTGCGCCAGGCTGACTACCAGGTGACACAGGCTTTTTCCGGCAGCGAAGCGGCACTGCGTCTGAGCCAGGAAACACCAGACCTCATCTTGCTGGATCTCATGCTGCCAGGGATGAGCGGCGAAGCACTCCTGGAAAAACTGCGCAGTGAGAATGCGCTGAGCGTTCCAGTGATCGTCCTTTCTGCCAAAAATGCCGTCAGCGATAAGGTCAGTCTGCTCAAACGCGGCGCCGACGACTACATCACCAAACCTTTCGAACCGGAAGAGCTCCTGGCGCGCATCGAAGCCAGTCTGCGCCGTGCCGGCAAAGACGCTGCCGCAGACCGGTCGCTGGTACACCGTGCCCTGGTCCTCTCGCCAGGCGAGCGTCGTGTGACGCTGGATGGCAAACCGCTCACGCTGACCGCCCACGAATTTGACATCCTCGCCCTCCTGATGCGCCAGCCGGAAAAGGTCTATTCCCGGGAATCCCTTTACGAACAAGTCTGGCAGGGCGGCTATTATGGTGAGAACAACACCGTCAATGTCCACGTTTCCAACATCCGCAAAAAACTCAAAGCCATCGATCCTGACGCCGACTACATCGAAACGGTCTACGGCATTGGCTTTAAGATGAGATAAACAGCTGCCTGCGCATCAGCGCAGAACAGTGCCGGCATTCTTTATGGTTTATTTACCAGATTTAGGACTTCTTTAAGCGGTCTTTATGACTTCTTTATCACCCGCATATTACAATACGTTTGTCAGTAAGGAACGAAGCATCCCAGACAAACGTATTTTTTATTTGGAGGGAACATCTATGAACACCAACCTCATCGAAACGACCCAGCTATCGAAGCATTACGGCAAACTGAAAGCGCTGGATCTTGTTGATATCCACGTGCCAAAAGGCGCCATCTATGGCCTCGTCGGCGACAACGGCGCCGGCAAATCGACCCTGCTGAAGCTCATCGCCGGCCAGAGCTTCGCCACCTCCGGCGAGATCAGCCTGCTCGGTCAGACAAATGAACGCGCGCTGCGCCTGGCGCGCAAGCACATCGGCTGTCTTATCGAAGACACCGGCTGTTTTCCAAACATGACTGTCACGCAGACGCTGCGTTATTACGCGATCCAGCGCGGCATCAGCGACAAGCGCCGCATCGAAGAAATGCTCGTTCTCACCGGTCTCGTTGAGAAACGCCGCGCCAAATGCGGCAGTCTTTCGATGGGTCAGCGCCAGCGGCTGGGACTGGCCATCGCGATGCTCGCCAAACCACAGCTGCTCATCCTCGACGAACCGATCAACGGTCTTGACCCAGCCGGCATCATTGAGATCCGCACCCTGCTCGAACGGCTCAACAGCGAAGAGAATATGACCATCCTGCTTTCCAGCCACATCCTTGCCGAGCTCGAGCATGTCGCCACCCACTATGGTTTTCTCTCTCACGGCCGCCTTATCCAGGAGATCAGTGCCGCTGAACTCCATGAACAATGCGCCGATTATATCACCCTCACCATCAGCGATGTCGATGCCTACGCCGCCCTCTGTGAACGCCGGTGCCCGGACGAACGCTTCCAGGTCATGCCTGACGGCCAGATCCGCATCCTTGCACCAAAGCGGCCTGCTGCCTTCTACAGCAGACTCGCCACCGAAAACGGCCTCACCATCCTTGGGATGCAGACGGTACAAGGCTCGCTGGAGGATTACTACATGGCACTGCGCAAAGGCGGTGAGGCACGATGAACGAACAGACCACCCGCCAGCTGAGCCTGCGCCGCACGCTGCTCTTTTCGCTGGTCGCTGCTGTGCTTGCCGCCGCGCTGGCAGTCAGCGGCCTTGTAAAAGCAGGTGTGAGCGGCCTCAGGCGCCTCTGCCATCACTGAGAAAGGAAGTGGGACCACCATGCTGAACTATATCCTTTCCGAACTTTATCGCATCATGCGCCGGCCGGGGATCTATGTCACAACA
>CAUDRX010000166.1 GCA_958451915.1 uncultured Peptococcaceae bacterium | reverse complement strand
TTGTAGCTTGCGATCTGCATCCACATCGAGTAAAGCTTATAGAAGAAAATGTAAAAAAACTTGGCATTAAGAATGTCGAGTGTTTTGCAACAGATGCCCGGGCGTTGCCAGCATGTTTTAATTACACCTTTGATACGATCCTTTTAGATGCGCCTTGTAGTGGCCTGGGTGTTTTAAATCGACGGGCTGATTTGCGCTGGCGCGTACGTCGAGGAGGTTTAGGTGAGATTGAGTGCCTTCAGCGAGAGTTGTTGGATGCTGCTGTGCGATATTTGAAACCAAATGGTACAATAGTTTATTCTACATGTACTTTGAATAAAGGGGAAAATGAATCTCAAATTCAAGCTTTCCTTGAACGTCACCCGGATTTTGAATTAGAATCATTCGACGTCCTTGATAAGCACATTGAGAGCGGAATGTATACAATCGTTCCCTATGAGGCACACTCGGACGGCTTTTTTATCGCCAAGCTACACAGAAAGGAATAATGCAGGTGGATATTCGTGCACTGGATTTTGAAGAGTTAGAAGATTTTTTGCTAAAGCATAGTGAACCAAAGTTTCGTACAAAACAGTTTTTCTCCTGGCTTCATAATCAACAGATTACGGATTTTTCTCAAGCTCATAATATCGGGAAAAAGCTTTCTAAAGTATTATCAGATGAAGGATATGGTTTATTCGATCCAACGTTGAAGCAACGTTTTGTATCAAAGGATGGGACAGAAAAATACCTCTTTGGCCTTAGCGATCAGTCTTTGATCGAATGTGTCCTCATGCGTTACCGAGGTGATTTCAGCAAGCAAAGAAATACATTATGCGTTTCGAGCCAAGTAGGGTGCGCGATGGGATGTGTTTTTTGTGCGACAGGAAATCAAGGGTTTGAAAGGAATCTATCTGTATCAGAGATATTGAGTGAAGTCTATACAGCAAATCGTATCTTGAAACAAAATGAAAACGGTCAAGAGATTCGAAACATTGTATTTATGGGGATGGGAGAACCGTTCAATAACTTTGAAAATGTAATGAAAGCTACACGAATCCTATGTCATCCTTATGGAATGAACTTATCTCCTAGACGTATTACGATCTCGACTTGTGGTGTCGTACCAAAATTGATTGAGTTCGCAGATCTTAATACTGACATAGGATTAGCCATCTCACTTCATGCCTCTAACAATAAAGATCGTGATGCATTGATGCCGGTTAATCACGCATATCCATTGGAATCTTTGATGGATGCGTGTAAGTACTATCAAGAGATTACAGGGAAACGAATCAGTTTTGAATACGCGCTGATCGAAAATGTAAACGATCAAAAGAAACACGTTGATGAATTAAAGAAACTGCTTTGCGATCTGGATTGTCACATTAATGTTATTCCTGTAAATTCGGTAGCTCACAATCGTACTTTGCATCGTCCAAATCGTAAGCATATCGATCAGTTTATTGAGTCACTGCGTAAAAACGGGATTGGAGCGAGTGTGCGACAAGAAAAAGGCGCAGATATCAATGGAGCATGTGGTCAATTGAAAACGAGCTATTACCAGTCTGATCAATCGCAACGAAAGGAGTGAGATTTTGTGATCTATGGGAGATCCCATATTGGTCTTGTTCGCGAGACAAACGAAGATGCAATCTATTATGATGAAAAAGAAATGGTGATGGTAATTGCAGATGGTATAGGTGGGCATTCTAGAGGTGAAGTTGCCAGTAATGTCGCAGTGAAGACACTAAGTAATTTTATTTCTTCACATCGTGGGGATTATAAAGATAAAGAAAAGCTTTTGCTTGATGGCTTTAAAGCAGCTAATAAAGAAGTTCATCAGATACAGAATGAACTACCTGATGGAAAAATTTGCGGAACTACAATGAGCTGTGTATTAGTGGATTGTGGTGTTTTATATTTTGCACATGTAGGAGACACCAGAATTTATGTATCGCGTGACAAGATTGATATTGAACAGATAACTTACGATCACACTTACCTTTCAGAGCTAGCGCGTAAAGATTTTAAAACCTTTATGGAATTACAGGGAAATCAAATCTCGCGAGTAAATAATTATCTGACTCGTGCGATTGGGCCTGATCATGCAGTTGAACCCCAAACCGGTCATTTTAAACTAAAACCAAACGATTATGTGATTTTAGTTAGTGATGGCGTTTATCGCTATTTGAAGCCATTAGATTTATTACATATGCTAAAAGAAACATCGAGTATTGTGCAATATGTCAATGATGCTGTTAATCTGGTTTTACAACAAGGCGGGAAGGATAATTTGAGTATTGTTGTTGGGCAATTTTCTGAAGGGAGGATGTAGCTATGAACGATGTACTTGGTAATCGTTATCAGATCATCAAAAAGATCGGCAGCGGTGGGATGGCTATTGTTTACCTGGCTAAAGATCTTTCCCTTGACAGAAAAGTTGCTATTAAAGTATTAAGAGATGAATATACAGAAGATAGTACTTTTCGACGTCATTTTCAAAAAGAAGCTGTTGCTATTGCTCGACTGTCACATAATAATATCGTTGGGATCTATGATATCATTACAGATGATGAGACAATGTGTCTTGTTATGGAATATGTCGAAGGTGAAACGTTAAAAGACAAAATTAACCGTGATGGGGCGATCCCTTGGCAACAAGCTGTAAAATATGGGATTCAGATTGCGAACGGTTTGGCATATGCGCATGCCAATCAGATCATTCACAAGGATGTAAAAAGCCAGAATATTCTTATCGATAAATACGATCATGTAAAGATCACGGACTTTGGCATCTCTCAAATGATGAATAATACTACGATCACTCATAACAAAGGTGTGTTAGGATCGGCGCATTATTTTTCGCCAGAGCAGGCACGTGGTGAAAAGCTGTCTTATCAAACAGACGTCTATTCATTAGGGATTGTTCTGTATGAAATGCTGGTGGGAGATCTGCCGTTTACAGCTGACAATCCTGTGAGTGTTGCATTAAAACATATTCAAGAAAAGCCGAAATCGGTACATGCGCTTATGCATGATGTTCCGGAAAGTTTGAGTTTTATTGTCTCGAAATGCCTGGAAAAGAAACCGGAAGATCGTTTTGCTAATATGCAGGCACTTTCTCGTGCACTTTCCAGTATTCCATTGATAGCACATCCATCATCTCCAAACGCGAGTAAAACAATAACAACTGCTGCAACCGCAGCAGCGGCCGCATCGGTGGCGAAAAAAGCGCCGATAAAGTCTCAGCCGTCCAGTGTTAAAAAGAGCGTGGATACGCCACTTGTTAAAGATGCCGTTGCTCAGAAAGCTGCGTTAAAAACAAACAAGAGTGCTCAAGTATCTCGTAAAAAAGAAAATAAACCGAAGAAAAAGAAAGCAAACTGGTTATTGTTGGCATTGATTGTGTTGGCCGTGATTGGGGCGACGATGGTTTTAGCTCAGCAGATTGCTCCACCTAGTGAACTGACAGCTCCGGATTTTAGAGGGATGACATATGAAGCTGCACAAAATGAGGCAGCTAAATATGAACTATCAATCGAAGAAGCTGGTAGTGAGTACAGTGATGAGTATGAAGAAGGAGAAATCTGTTCCCAAACGCCTGGAGAGGGATCTAACGTATCAAAAGGTGATGTGATCTCGGTTGTCATCAGTCAAGGACCAGAGAATCGAAAAGTACCAAACCTTATTGGACAGACATTGGATAGAGCAACTACCATGCTCGAAGATGAAAAGCTTATTGCAGGTGATGTAACAGAAGATTATAGCTCAAGCGTAGCTGCTGGCCGGGTCATGAGCCAGGGAATTGATGCTGATACAGAAGTAGCGCCGAATACAGCTGTTAATTTGGTCATTAGCTTGGGGCCTAAGCCGATGGCAATCGTTCCAGAACTGCGCGGAAAAGATTTGGAAACTGCAAAATCGATGCTGACGGAAGCAAATTTAACGATTGGAAATATCTCTTATGAAGAGTCTTCGGAAAAAGAAGGCACCGTGATCAGTCAAGGATATAATCCTAATGATCAAGTGGATGAATATACTTCGGTAGATTTGGTTGTCAGCTCGGGCTCTGATAACGAGAGTGATGGTGAAACAAAATACAAAGAAATTTCTATAACTGTACCGCAGGATGGAAATTTAAAGATCACATTGGAAGATGATAATGGTGAACAGACTGTTTATTGGCAGGATGTACGACAAGGTGAAGTGATTTCTGGTGTCTATGCTTATGTTGGTCATGGTAGATTTACAGCGTCTTTGGATGGTACGGTCATCCAGGAAATCACAGCGCAATAAGGTGTTCGAATGATAGGTAGAGTATTAAAAAAACATGGTGGTTTTTATTTGGTCAGCGTTGATGAGAAACTGATTGAGTGCAAGTTGAGCGGCAAGCAAAAACATCATCAGCGTGATCATATCGTGGCAGGAGATCGGGTAGAGTTTTACCTGGAAGAACCAAAGGATTTAAAGCGAGGGTATATTACTGCGGTAAAAAAACGTGATAATTATCTACCAAGGCCGGGCATTGCAAATATTGATCAGATCTTGATCGTAACGGCAATCAAAGAACCAAGTTATGATTTTCTCATGCTGGATAAACTGATTGTTATAGCGCTGTACTATGGTATAAAGCCCATTCTTTGTTTTTCAAAGATGGATCTTGCGGAACAAGGCGACGAGGAATGTGTAACGGAATATTACAATAACTCTCGAATAGATTGCCTTTATGTTTGTCGCGAAGGCTCTTTAAATGAAATTTCTGACCTTTGCAAAGGAAAGACGACCGTACTAACTGGTAATTCTGGGGTAGGAAAGTCTTCCTTGATCAATCGTTTATTGGGAAAAGAAGTCCAAAGTGTACAGAATATCAGTTTAAAGCTAAATCGTGGAAAAAATACAACGAGGACAGCGGAGTTTTTTGAATTTGAACAGGGTTTTATTGTTGATACGCCAGGATTCAGCGCATTGGACCTGCCGCTTTCGTTAAAAAAAACAGATTTGAAAGCATGTTACCCAGAATATCTGGCTTGCGCTTCCGGGTGCCGGTTTAATAATTGCGTTCACATTAATGAACCAGATTGTGTCGTGAAAGAATTTGTAGAGGATGATCTTTTTTCTCGGGAGCGATATGAAAATTATCGAAAGTTGTTTTTTGAATTGGAAGAAAGAGAGCGAATGAGGAGATAAGTTTATGAGTGATATCATTTTTTCGCCTTCGTTTTTATCTGCTGATTTTTCTAAAATCAGAGAAGAGTTGATAGATATTGAATCAGCTGGTGCGTCTTGGGT
>CAUDRX010000165.1 GCA_958451915.1 uncultured Peptococcaceae bacterium | reverse complement strand
CTGTTGAGACATGTGTTTCTCTCCTTTTGCCTGAAAAAGATCGTTTTTTGTCGTTTTCTTTTCAGGGACTTATAAGATAATGATATAGATCTTCCCCCTCTTCCGCGCCAGATCCATCACATTTCATATTGAAACCGGGCCTGGGTTGCAAGCTTTTTGAGGAGATGAATGCATTATAATCGAATTGCAAGGGGTATTGTAGGGGTTTCTTACATAAGCTCTTTTTAAAACATTAAACGTTGCAGGCAATTCCTGTAATTTCTCCTCAAAATTGATATTTTAAGGTTCTAAATATCATTGATTTGCGCTTTTAAAAGATAAGGCGCCATAAGTTTTATTTTTACATCCATAAAGGGGCCTTTTTATGAAAAGCATCAGCGTGATTTTCCCTTGACAGAGCCCGTCCTGCGGCCCCCGGACCACGCTTCACAGGCGTCCTGCGCCAATGCGCCCTGTCTGCCCGACATAAAAAAACAACCCACCGCCATCGGCATGATGGCAGCGGGTCGGGAGGAAGCAAGGGTCAGGCGCGGCCGTCGTTTTCGGCGGCGATGTGCGCGACTTTTTCCTGCAGCGCGGTGGAACGGTAGTAGTCCTTGCGCTTGATCACAAAGAAGATGGCGCCAATGGCCACCCAGACAGCGAGGAAGCCCCAGGCCTGCACACTGAGAAAACCAGGTGAGCCCGGCACGATGAGCAGAAGGATGAAGATCGCAGCGAAGGTGACGCCGAGGCCGCTGATCACCATCTGTTTCTTATTGCCTTCGCGGCGCGCAGTGGCCAGCGCCGCCGACGTCGCGTAGAGAAAACCGAGATCGGCGCCAACGGCCGTCATATCGACGAGCCAGCTGAGCACCTGGCGGCCAAAGAACGGCGCGATCACCGCAAGCACCATCATAAAGACGATGCCGAGCCGCGGCACATGGTATTTGCTGTCAAGCTTTCTGAAGCCGCTCGGCAGGGCATCGGCGATGGCCATGGAATAGAGCAGGCGGCTGCCTGAAAGATAGAACGCATTGAGACCGGATACGATGCCGCAGAGCATGGCGATGGCCAGAAGGATCAGGCCCACCTGCCCGATCAGGGCCTGCACAGCAGCGCCCGTCGGCCAGCTGGCATTGTCCACGATGTACTGCTGCCACGGCTCAACGATGGCAGTGGCAATGTTCATGATCATATACATGAGCGCCGAGACCGAGATCGAAGAGACCAGGAGCACGGCGGTCTTCTTGTTCGAAAAGGCCAGCTCTTCGGAAGCCTGCGGGATGCAGCCGAAGCCGACAAAGGCCCACGGCGCCAGCGCTGCCACCGAGAAGACCGAGGCAAGGGCGCTCTTGTCCGGTGCGAAATACGGGCGCAGATTGCTCCACTCCACACCGCCGGCGAGGATCACCGCAGCGATGATGAGCATGGCGCCGCAGAGGCCGAACGCCACCGCCGTGCCAAACCAGCTCGCCGCTTCCACACCGCGCATGTTGATGAGCCCGACGAGAACGATGGCCAGCACCGCCACCAGGAGCTCACCGCCATAAACCGTCCAGCCGGCGATCTCATAGAGCGGCCATTCCTGCAGCGGCCCCGGAAAGATGTAGCGGGCCACCAGCCCCACGGCCGTGCCGTTCATCGGGATCAACGCCCAGTAGGCAAGGGCCAGAAACCAGCCGCAGATGAAAGCATGGGTCTTGCCAAAGACCGTGTCCGCGTAAACGAACTCACCACCGGCGACCGGGTATTTGCTGATGAGGTAGCTGTAGCTGAAGCTGATCACGACGATCATCGCCGCCCCCAGCGCCAGCCCCAGCGAGGCGCCGACGGGACCGGCGTCCGGCAAAAGGGTGTCGCCAGGCATGACAAAACAGCCCCAGCCGATCATCGCGCCCAGTGCGAGCGCCCAGACGCCAAAAGCGCTCAGCCCTTTCTCAAGATGTTGTTCCTGTTGAGACATCCAATTCTCCTTTGCATGTGTGTACTTCTTTTCATGGGTCACCTCCCGGCCGCAGCGCGCGGACAAACGACGCCCCTTTGCGGACACGAGATTGTCATGCATTATACCCAGCCTGCCCGGGAAAAGATAGTGCCAGCTTTCACAAGCTCTCTTCAAATCCCCACAGGTTGCAAGGGTTTCCTGTAAAAACGGTCATTTTCCGACAAAAACGCCCTGCAAAACCTATGCGTTCCGCGCGACCAGATGAACACGTTCTCAAAGCCCGGCGCTTATGGAACATATAGAAAAAGACCCCCACCACTCTGACGAGGGATGGGGGTGTGAGAAAGAAGGATATGAAAGACAGTGGTTTGGCGATCAGTCGCGTTCTTCGTTTTCGGCTGCGATGACGGCGACCTTTTCCTGCAGCGCGGTAGAGCTGTAGTAGGTCTTGCGCTTGACCATAAAGAAGATGGCGCCGAGCACGAGCCAGGCGATGAGGAAGGCCCATGCCTGTGGGCTCAGGAAGCCTGGCGAGAATGGCAGCACGAGGAGCGCGATGAAGAAGATGGCGAAGCAGAGCCCGATGAAGCTGATCACAGCCTGCTTCTTGTCGCCGGCGCGGCGGGCGATGACAAAGGCCGAAGCGGTGGTGTAGGTAAAGCCCATATCCGCACCGACAGCGGTCATGTCAACGAGCCAGCTGAGCACCTGGCGGCCAAAGAACGGCGCGATGATGGCCAGGATCATCATGAACATGATACCGAAACGAGGCACTTTATACTTAGGATCGAGCTTACCGAACGCCGATGGGATCGCTTCTGCGATGGCCATGGAATAGAGCAGGCGGCTGCCGGCAAGATAGAAGGCATTGAGCCCGGATACGATGCCGCAGAGCATGGCGATGGCCAGCAGGATGAGACCGACGGTGCCGATGAGCTGTTCGATGGCAGCCCCGGTTGGCCAGTCGCTGTTCTCAGCGATGAAGAGTTCCCATGGCTCAACGACAGCGGTGGCGATGTTGGCGATCATATACATGAGAGCCGCCACGCTGACAGAGCTCACGAGAAGGGCTTTGGTCTTTTTATTGGAGAAGGAGTATTCCTCCGAAGCCTGCGGGATACAGTCGAACCCTACGAACGCCCATGGCGCCAGGGCTGCGATGGTAAAGACGCTGGCCAGGGCAGATTTTTCAGGGGCAAAGTATGGTTTGAGGTTGGACCAGTCAACACCGCCCATGAGCACAGCCGCAGCGATGACGAGCATGGAGCCGACGAGGCCGAGGGCGACAGCGGTCTGGAACCAGCCAGCCGCTTCAACGCCGCGCATGTTGACGAAGCCGATGATGACGATGGCAGCGATGCAGACGATGAGCTCCCCGAGATAGACCGGCCAGCCAGCGATCTCATAAAGCTTGACGGCCTGCAGCGGCCCAGGGATCAGGTAGCGGGCCACCAGCCCCACCGCCGTACCGTTCATCGGGATCAGCGCCCAGTAGGCGATGGAGATGAACCAGCCGCAGAGGAAGGCGTGGGTCTTGCCGAACGCGGTATCCGCATAGACAAATTCCCCGCCGCTGACGGGATACTTACTGATGAGGTAACTGTAGCTGAAACTGATGATGACGATCATGCAGGCCCCGAGGATGAGACCGAGCGTCGCACCGACAGGACCGGCATCCGGCAGGAGCTGATCGCCCGGCATGACAAAGCAGCCCCAGCCGATCATGGCGCCGATGGCCAGGCCCCAGACGCCAAGCGGGCTCAGTTTCTTCTCAAATTGGACATCTTGGTTTTGTTGAGACATATTGTTCCCTTCCTTTCTTTTGCGAGATATCCTTCCCTGCCGTTTGGCAACAAAGGCATAACAATGAGTGCACTTCCCTCTTCCAGGATGCTGTGTCCGATATTCTCTCGCGCCCTGAAAAAGTTTTGTGTATTATATCCGTTTCCGCCCCTTTTGAACAGGGTTCGCTTTCCTTAATTTTTGTCATTATACGACTACTTGCAAGAGATTACTGATACTACAGAGTATTTCGGATAATTTTTCGCGCTATGATACACCTTTTTGGAGTGGTATCTCCCGCCCATCTGATAAGTTTTATTTTTCATATCGCTTAGGTAGGTGATTATCTGAACTATAATCGTTTGTTTGTACAATTCTCAATTTTCTATCCTTCGGACCAATATATCCCACTTTTACAAGATCCTCACACAGTCTTTTCTTTTTCTTGTACAAGCACGCGCCGGCGGGGTATACTATACAGAGAGCAGGGCTTCCCTGCCAGAACCACAAAAGGACGGATCACCATGATCATTTACAGTGAACACGGCAAAGCCA
The DNA here is from genome assembly GCA_958451915.1 of uncultured Peptococcaceae bacterium. Taxonomy (GTDB): domain Bacteria; phylum Bacillota; class Peptococcia; order Peptococcales; family Peptococcaceae; genus UMGS1590. The sequence goes on along the minus strand of CAUDRX010000165.1, from coordinate 1,010 downwards.
TCGGCGCCACCCGCCGCTCACCCTGCGGCTGCATGACTGAGCTCGTCATCCAGATGGAGCCCTGGCGCACCATGCTCGAGGGCGTCCTGACCGACTATGCCCTGAACGCGCCTTTCGGCGCCAATACCTATCGCATCGACCCTGCCGAAGAAGCCGGACGCTGGCTCGTCAAAGCCAAGAGCGCCCTGGAAACAGACCTCTGGGTCAACATCGCCGAAGTCGTCGAGAACGAAGAAGGCCTGCCTGTGCTGAGCCTCCTGCGCATCCGGCCCCAGTACAGCGGAAGGAGGACGCGCATCCGTGAGCGAAAACAATCCAACTAAGAAAGCGCCGGCTATGGTGCTTGTGAGCGCCTGCCTGCTCGGCGTCGCCTGCCGCTACGACGGCGAATCCAAACCCAGCGAATCCATCCTCGCGTTCAACCGCGATTTTTCCTTCATCCCCTTCTGTCCCGAAGCCTACGGCGGCCTTTCCACGCCGCGCCCGCCGGCTGAGATCCAGCCTGACGGCCGCGTTGTCAATGCCGAAGGGGAGGATGTCACCGCTGCATACGAGGCTGGCGCCGAACGCGCCGTCATGCTCTGCCGAGATTTCCACATCCATTACGCCATCCTGAAGAGCAGGAGTCCTGCCTGCGGACCGACCAGCTCTTACGACGGCACCTTTACCCGCACCCTCTGCCCGCGTCCTGGCTGCGCCGCCCGCGCCCTCCAGGAAGCCGGCGTCACCGTTTTTTCAGAGGAAGATTTCGATCCCGCACAGATCACAGGAGAGGAGTGACCCCCATGTACGTCATGATCGATGAAGGCGCCTGCATCGGCTGCGGCAGCTGCGAAGCGCTCTGCCCCGCAGTCTTCACGATGACCGACCGCGGCACCGCCGAGGCCACCGCTGAAGTCACCGACGCCACCATGGCCGATGTCAGAGAAGCCATGAAGATGTGCCCGGCCAACTGCATCCACTGGGACGAATAAGTCCGCACGATCAATAAAAAAGACCGCCTTGCTCGT
>CAUDRX010000164.1 GCA_958451915.1 uncultured Peptococcaceae bacterium | reverse complement strand
GAGCACCATCGAGATCACCGCCAGAACGATGCCGAGATAGACCGGCACGCTGGAGTGTTCCCAGTCGCTGCTGTAGTATTCGAAAGCGGATACGATGTTGTACGCCTGCAAGCCGTTGAAACCGTAAGCGAAAGTGATGATCAGGATGACTGCGAAGACCAGCCCCAGCCAGCGCATACCCATCGCTTTTTCGATGTAGTAAGCCGGGCCGCCCTTGAAGATGGCGCCATCACGTTCCTTGTAGATCTGCGCCAGTGTACTTTCGGCAAAAGCCGAAGCACCGCCGATGATGGCCATGATCCACATCCACATCAATGCCCCCGGACCGCCAGTGACAAGCGCCGTTGCAATGCCGGCGATGTTGCCGGTACCAACACGGGATGCCGTTGCGACCATCAGGGCCTGGAAAGATGAGATCGCCTCTTTGTCGCTCTTCTTTTCCATGACGACACGGAAGGTCTCCGGGAAGAGACGGATCTGCACAAAGCGCGTACGGATGGACAGGAAAAGCCCGATGACGATCAGAAGGCCGACCAGGATATAGAGATACATCCAGTCGCTGATCGAGACGAGAGTTTCAGTTAATGTCATATCAGTAGATTCCCCCTTGAATATTTATCACCATTCCCCACCCGCCGATATCATATGCGGGCGCTCGGAAATAGTCAGCAAACATGCGAAAACCCGGAGGCGTTCCGTCGTCCGGGTTTTCTCTACAAACTGTTAAGAAAGGAACGGTCAGGCTGACCATTCAGCGCCATACTTTTTCTGCTCATGCTTCTTGGCGACCATCAGCGTGCCAACAAGGAGGATGGCACCAACGATCCAGCATATGAACATATTACGGGTGAAGCCGGCAACAACAAAAGTCACAGCAGAGATCGCAGCGACGGTGATCGCATATGGAAGCTGGGTGTTAACGTGGTTCAGATGGAAGCACTGTGCACCGGCAGAAGCCATGATGGTCGTATCAGAGATCGGCGAGCAATGGTCCCCGCAGACCGCACCAGCCATGCAGGCACTCATGGAGATGATCATGAGCTGTGGGTCGGTCTCCTGGAAAGCCGCAACAACGATCGGGATGAGGATCCCGAAAGTCCCCCAGCTGGTACCGGTCGCAAAAGCGAGACCGCAGCCGATGAGGAAGATGATCATTGGCAGGAAGTTGACCAGCGCACCAGCAGAACCTTCGATGATGCCTGCAACATAAGTGGAAGCACCCATGCTGTCGGTCATCGCCTTGAGGCTCCAGGCGAAAGTCAGGATGAGGATCGGTGCGATCATGGCTTCAAAGCCTTTTGGCACACAATCCATAAATTCTGTAAAAGTGAGCACGCGGCGTGCCATATAGAAGATCAGCATAAAGATCAGCGCGAAGAAGGAACCGACTGCCAGACCGACAGAAGCATCCGAGTTGGAGAAAGAATCAACAAAGCCTGTGCCGGCAAAGAAGCCGCCGCTCCAGATCATGCCGACAACACAGCAGATAATGAGCACGATGACAGGCAGGAGCATATCGACGAGATGACCGCCGTCTTCTTTCACATCGCCTTCGAAACCTTCATAAGGACGTTCGCTGGTGGTATAAAGATCGCCTTTGATCGCATTGAGCTCATGCAGTTCCATTGGGCCATAATCTGCATGCAGCACAGAGAGCAGGATGATGAATGCGATCGTGAAGAGCGCGTAGAAGTTGAATGGGATGCACTGGATGAAAAGAGCGATCCCATTCTCTTCCCCAGGCACAAAGCCCGAGACTGCCGCTGCCCAGGAAGAGATCGGCGCGATGATGCAGACTGGCGCCGCTGTCGAGTCGATCAGATAGGCGAGCTTGGCGCGGGAGATCTGGAACTTATCCGTGACAGGACGCATCACGCTGCCGACGGTGAGACAGTTGAAATAGTCATCGATAAAGATCAGCACCCCCAGCCCAATCGTCGCCAGCTGGGCACCGACACGGTTCTTGATCTTCGTCTGCGCCCAGCGGCCAAATGCCGCAGATGCGCCGGATTTGTTCATGAGAGAAACGATGATCCCGAGAATGACCAAAAAGATGATGATACCAACGTTGTATGGGTCAGAGAGGACTGCCACGATCCCTTCCGAATACACATGATTGATCGTTCCCTCAAAACTGAAACCGGAGTACAAAAGCCCCCCGGTCAAGACCCCGATAAACAATGAACTATACACTTCTTTGGTGACCAATGCCAAGGCGATCGCCACGATCGGAGGCACCAGAGACCAGAACGTCTCCTGCACCGATTCGGCTGTCGTCGTGAAAGCGGCCACCAAGAGCACAACGACCAACGCCGCCAGGACGATGATGGTGCCAATGCCAAACTTCTTTTTCGATGTTGACATACCGCTAAACCCCCTAAGCTAAGTTTCTAATGCATAAAATTGCATACATATTTCATATTTTACACCCAGTACACACAATTTTCCACCTTCTTTCACACTCATAAGAAAATCCTATCATATCCTGCCCACTGTGCCGGAACAAAAAAAGCGCAGCATCAGCGCTGCGCTTTGATGAAGTCTTATTTTTTTCTGACCGGCACCCACACTTCGCTGTAGTAGCTGGTGTCATAGATGCCTTCGGGGTACTTCGCGGCATCGTCGTAGCGTTCAACGTTGATGCCGCTGGCGATATCATAGATGTCATTGGACGGGAGCCATTCGGAAAAGATCTGCTTATTGACGGTGTGCATGGCCTCGGCCATTTTACCCCGGCAAGGGAACACCGCCCAGGTGTGCGCCGGAATGGTACGGGTCACAAAACCTTCGGGAATACCAACTGCCGGGTCATAGGGATCAGCGATGAGGTAATCGAAGCGTTCGCCTGCCATGTCGGCGTCGATATTGATACCATAGAGACCGCGCACGACTGCGCTGCCGCCTGTGGCAAAATGTTCCCACCAGAAGTCCGGCACCCTGGCGGGTCCTTCCTCATAGCTGAACGTTTGCGCGCGACAGAGCACGGTGAATGCCTCTTTCTTTTCGATGCGATATTCCATGTTTCTTCCACCTTCCATTGAGAGTTTGAGCACGAGCGGCGCGAAGGAGACGACCGTGCCGCCGTTCTTGCGCAGTGCGGTCGGAGTGATGCCATGGAAGCGGGTGAAGGCTTTTGTGAAGCCATCCGGAGAATCGTAACCGGCATCCAGCGCGATGTCGATGATCGACCGATCGCTTGCGAGCACCGCCAGTCCGGCCTGCGACAGACGACGCTTGCGGATGTACTCACCGACACTCATGCCGCAGAGCATAGCGAAACCGCGCTGGAAATGAAACGGCGACAGGGCGGCCGCGCGGGCGATCTCGCCGATCTCCAGCGGCTCCAGCAGATGATCTTCGATGTAGCGCACAGCGGCTGCGATGCTTTCACTCCATGCCATGCTTCTCCCTCCTTCTGCTCTCATGATAGAAAAAAGGCCGGGCGTCTGCCCGACCTGTGATGCGCTCTTTTGTCAGGTGCTCAGAAATCTCTGTGATGGAACTGTTTTTTGCCGCTGGCATAGTCGCCAACGATCTGCCCTTCACCAAAGAGCTTGTATTTATAAGTCACCAGGCCTTCCAGGCCGACCGGTCCGCGGGCATGGATCTTACCTGTGGAAATACCGACTTCGGCGCCAAAACCATAACGGAAGCCATCTGCAAAGCGCGTCGAGCAATTGTGGTAGACCCCTGCGCTGTCGACCATCTGCAGGAACTGCGCTGCTGTCTCGTGATCTTCAGTAAGGATGGCGTCGGTGTGATGGGATCCAAAGGCATTGATATGGCTGATCGCTTCTTCCACCCCATCGACAAGCTTCACGGAAAGGATGAGATCGCCATATTCGGTGGCAAAGTCTTCCTCTGTCATGACTTCCATTGGCACGATCGCTGCCGCTTCTGCAGTCCCGCGCAGGGTCACCCCTGCCGCTTTAAGCGCCTTCTCTGCTTTTGGCAGGAAGACCGGCGCGATGGCCCGATCCACGAGCAGCGTCTCGACGGCGTTGCAGGCCGCTGCGTATTGGGTCTTGGCATCAACGATGATCGGAACAGCCTTTTCCTGATCGCAGGCCTTGTCTGCATAGATGTGACAGATGCCTGAAGAATGGCCCATCACCGGGATCCTGGTGTTTTCCATGATATAGCGGACAAACTTGTTCGAGCCGCGCGGGATCAGAAGATCCACATCCTGATCGCAGGCCAGAAGTTCATCGATCTCACTGTGGGCTTCTGCCTGCAGGAGGCAGTTTTCCGGCAAACCGGCGCGGACAACGGCGTCTTTGATGAGGTCAAAGAGCACACGGTTGGTGTTTGCTGTCTCCCTGCCGCCTTTCAGGATCGCGCAGTTGCCGCTCTTTACACAGAGGGATGCGATCTGCACCAATGCATCCGGGCGCGCTTCAAAGATCACACCGATGACACCGATCGGTACTGTGGTCCGATAGAGCCGAAGCCCTGCATCAAGTTCGCGGGCCAGCGTGATCTTATTGAGCGGGTCTTTCAGTGTCTCGAGCTGGCGCAGGCCAGCGATACAGTCACGCAGCTTGCCTTCATCAAAACGCAGGCGTTTTCTCGTAGCACCAGTCACGCCGTTGGCATCTGCCGCCGCCAGATCCTCGGCATTTGCCGCAAAGATTGCTGCCTGTTCGGCTTCCAGCGCCACCGCGATCGCCTCGAGCGCTGCATTGCGCGTCGTGTTCGATGTTGCCGCCAGGGACGGCGCTGTCTGCTTCATCTTGCGGGCTTCTTCTCGAATGTTCATAAGGAGACCTCCTTTGGTCGCACGATAGATATGCTCCCATAGTACCACAAAACCCTGCATCGTGAAACATCCTGCTCCAATAAAAAAGGACTTGCCGATGGCAAGCCCTGCATCACTGTCACATTCTGCTCTACTCTGCGTCATCCCAGTCTGCCGGACGTTTCCGGCGCACCAGACAGCAGCCATTGGCAAGTTCAAAGATCTCATACTGGGCACGGATCTCACTGCGTCCGTAAGCGGCAAAGGCTTCATCCACTTCTTCCATTTGCTGCCTGATGTTCTTGCCTTCCATCCTGTGCGTTGCGCGATAGGAAACGGAAAAATCCCAGCGGCATTGTTCCTGAAAAGCCCGCCGGTCCTCATACTCTTGCCAGATCATTCGGATTTCAGCAGAAGTGAAGACCTGCTCTTCTTCGGGGATGACCACCTGACGGATCTTTTCCAGAAGGCCTCTCTTCTCTTCTTCCTGCATGTAATAATCATAGATCGTTTCCAGCGCCTCCGCTGAATAGACATC
>CAUDRX010000163.1 GCA_958451915.1 uncultured Peptococcaceae bacterium | reverse complement strand
ATTGTTCGGTATGGTGCTGGGCGAAGTCGAGAAGGGTCTGGGCGGCCTGGGTGAGGGTACGGCGAGGGTCCCAGATGAGGTGGACTTTGTAGCGGGCGCACTCGTTGGTGAGGTAAATGATGTGGGAGTATCTTTCGCAGAGGGTGCGATACTCGGGCCGGTTGATGCGCGAGACAAAGGCGACGATGTTGCCGTAGCTGAGGTGCTGGAGTCGGGAGAGAAGGTCCTGACCGCCTTCAAAGATAATGTTGGGCTTGAAACCGGCGTCCTGGCTGAGAATGTCAATGGGGCGCAGGATGTCTTCGGTCTTTGGGGAGCAGATGAAGGGGGCATTGCGGAAGTTGGCGAAGTCCTGTGGGTTTTCCTGGGCGAGGGGGCTGTCGAGGGGCGCGAGGACGACGTATTCGTCGGTGCCGAGGACGAAGCGCTCACATTCTTTAGGCAGGGTGCGGGCATCGGTGATGGCGAAATCGATCTCGCCGTTCAGGAGCTGTTCTTCGAGAGCGGCACAGGAGCCAATAGTGTGATGGATGATGAGGTCCGGGTGGGATTCGATGAAGGCGGGCAGCCAATCTTTGACATAGACGGAATCGACAGAAGCGATGGTGATGGTGTTGGTCTGCTGGGCCTTAAGTTCGTTGATCTCAGTCTCGATGTTATCGAGCTCGCGGAAGATGGTCTTGGCGTGAGTGAGGAGGATCTTGCCGTAATCGTTCAGGACGATATTTCGTCCCTGTCGGTCAAAGAGCTTGGCGCCAAGCTCGTTCTCGATGCGGGAGAGGGTGTTGGAGAGCGATGGCTGAGAGACACGCAGTTGGTTGGCGGCGTTAGTGATATGCTGGCATTCGGCGATGGTGATAAAGTATTGAAGCTGCAAAAGATCCATGAGCGTTTCTCCTTTTCTGATGGTGATGAAAGTTGCTTAAATGATCACTCAGATAGAATGAGGGTATTTTCTCTGAATAATATAAATTGTAAAATGAATTCATTGTAGATTATGTATTAGACGGAATGAAAAGTTTTATTTAGAATAAAGTAAGAAAAAATTTATGGGAGCGTCATATTACATCTATTGTAGACGGCGTTCCCATAAAAAGCAACATCGCTTGTCAGAATTTTTGGATGCATCTGATAGGCAAAGGAGATGATGAAGATCAGAAAGATCTGCACACTGTTTTGGTTGTAACACGGAAAGAAAATCAAGTAAGGGAGTGTTAAACGTGTCTGAAACAACCGTTGATAATGTACAGGTGGTCGATGAGCCGCTGGTCAAGCTGCCGAAAGGCAAGCGCACACTGTTCATCGCGATCCTGTATGTGATGTTCTGTTTTGACTTATTCATTCGTTATGGTTTTAGTTATGTTATGCCGCTGGTTCAGGACGATCTTTCTCTGTCGAACACAGAAGTCGGCCTCATGAGCTCGGCAATCTTCCTGGGGATGGCGATCTTTGTTTATCCGTTCTCATTTATTGGTGAAAACCATTCTCAGCGTCGTACGATCTCTTTCTGCGGTATCCTCTGGTCGGCTGCAACGGTAGTCTGCGGCATGGCTGGTGGTGCTGTAACGCTGGTTCTCAGCCGTTTCTGTGTAGGTGCTGGGAGCTCGGCATATGCACCGCTGTCTACAGCAATGCTGACGAGCTGGTTCAAAAAATCTCAGTGGGGCAGCGCGCTGGGCATCTATAACACGGCGATGGTCGTCGGTGGGGCGCTTGGTACGGTTGTCTTCGCTGCTCTGGCACAGGCACTGGGCTGGCGCAGCTGCTTCTACATCATTGGTGGCATCAGTCTGGTGGTCTGCCTGCTCTCATTCCTTCTTCCGGACAATAAGAAGCTCATGGCAGAACAGGGCTCTCAGGCTGGCAATGACGATGCCGATGAAGTGGCTCAGATCAAGCTGAACATCGGCGATACTGCCAAACTCCTGCTGCATAACAAGGCACTGCTCGCGATGTGCCTGGCAGCTGGCATGGCACTCTTCTCTGTTAACACAGGGTCTTCCTTCGCAGCGATCTACTATCAGGATGTCAAGGGAATGACTGTCACTGCGGCATCTATGGTCGCGTTGGCAACTATGCCGCTCTCCATCCTGGCAACGCCGATCGGCGGCAAGATTCTTGATAAATGGTATGCCAAGGACAAACGTGCCCGCATGTGGATGCCAATGCTGACCTGCCTGCTCAGTGCAGGGATCCTGGCTGTCGGCTATATGATGGCAAATATCCCACTGATCGTTATTGGGAATGCAGCTTATACGCTTGGCAATACCTCTTTCCACGCATCCAGCCATGAATTGGTACCAGTCTGGTATAAATCGGTGTCCTATGGGACGTATGTGTTCTTCATCCAGATCTTCGGTGCCATTGGGCCTACGGTTGGTGGTATGCTGATCGATGCAGTAGGCATCCAGAACGGTCTGGTCTTTGTCCAGGCAACGATGATCATCACTGGTCTTCTGCTCCTCTATGCAGGTAAGATCTATCTCACATATTACAACGCTGCCCGCGAGGAAGAAAAAGAACGCGGCATTGGCGTTGCGAAAGCTTAAAACCGATCTTATGAAAACTGCATCATCATTGATGCAGTTTTTTTGCCAGATGGTTTGAACATGAAATAGGAGGCATTCACAATGGCACAAACATTGTACTTTAACGGGAACATTATCACGGTCAATGATGCCCAGCCAACGGCAGAGGCGGTCCTGACAGATGGTGAAACGATCCAGGCAGTCGGCGACCTGGCTGCTTTGGAAGCACAGACAGAAGCAGATGCAGTTAAAGTCGATCTGGCTGGCAAGACGCTGATCCCGGGCTTCATCGATGGCCACAGTCATATGGTCTTCAGCGCACTATTCCCACGTTTCGATGCGCCGCCAACCGGTGATATCGACAGTGTGGATAAGCTTGTGGCGGCTATCAAGGCGTATCTGGCGGAAAATCCTGTCAAAGAAGGTGAATGGCTCGTCGGCATGGGCTATGACAACCAGGCATTCCCGGACAAGCAGCATCCGACCTGCCACGATCTCGATCAGGCTTCTGCGACGGTACCGATCGTAATGATGCATTCCAGCGGTCATGTAGGCTGTGTCAATTCCAGGGTGCTGGAGATATGCGGCATTACCAGGGATACACCAAACCCAGAGGGCGGCGTTTATCGCAAGGACCCTGTCAGCGGTGAACCGACCGGTATGTGTGAAGAAGCGGCGCTGACTCAGCAGGTGCTGGGCAAATTCATGCCGATGCCAACGCCGGAGTTCATGATGGCCGGGGTGCAGCGTTCGGAAAAAATGTATCTCAGCTATGGGATTACAACGGCACAGGATGGCAGCTTCGATCTGAAATCGATTCCGCTGGTGGCAGGGCTGCACAAGATGGGGATGTCCAAGATCGATCTCTATGTCTATCCACAGATCGAGACGCTCGGTGAAGAAGCGGCGAAAATGACAAGATCGTCGGAAGCGGATTTTGTCGATGGGGTCAAGATTGCCGGTGTGAAATTCTTCCTCGATGGTTCGCCTCAGGCAAAGACTGCCTGGCTTTCGGAACCTTACTATATCGCGCCGGAGGGAGAGTCAGCCGATTATCGTGGTTATGCCGTGCATCCGAACGATGATGAGGTCTGCGGTTATTTCAAGAAGGCACTGGAAAATGGCTGGCAGATCATCTGCCACGCCAATGGTGACGCTGCCATCGAGCAGTTCATCACCCAGTATGCACGCGCCAAAGAAGAGACTGGCATCACCGATGATCTGCGTCCGGTCGTCATTCATTGCCAGACGGTGCGTGAGGACCAGCTTGATCGTATGAAGGAAGTGGGGCTCCTGCCGTCGTTTTTCCACGATCATGTTTATCTTTACGGCGACCTGCACCTTGACTCGGTGCTGGGGCCGGAACGCGGCCGCCGCATCAGTCCGCTGACCTCTGCAGTGAAGCGCGGCATGAGTTTCACGATGCATCAGGATACGCCAGTCATCCATCCAAACATGATCCTTAGTCTGCACCATGCAGTTAATCGTAAGACATCCAGTGGCCGTGAGATCGGTCCGGAATTTGCCGTCGATCCAATGGAAGCTCTGCGTGCCCTCACCATTTACGGTGCTTATCAGTGCTTCGAGGAAGACACCCGCGGCTCCATCGAGCCGGGTAAGCTGGCTGATTTTGTCGTGTTGGACAAGAGTCCGCTCGATGTGCCGAAAGAGACCATCAAAGATATCAAAATCTTAAAGACGATCAAGAAAGGCGAAGTTGTGTACAGCGCTGAATGATCTTTTGCCAGTGCACCCTCTGCAATATGCAGGGGGTGTTTTCTTCTCTGAAAAGATCGCTGGAAATGCTGGCTGCGCCAGCGCTTAAATGGTCAACGGGACGATGGGATTTGTGTATTAATTGTGTGCAAAAGGGCAAAAATGGCTTTACAAAGCATTTTTCGATTGCTATAATATTGGTAAGTCGAAAGGAATTATGTTGAAACGGCATCATACAGGTTGTGGCACCTGAGTTGCGGGTTCGAATCCCGCGAAGTTCCTAACGTCGACGCACTCGCCAAAAATGTGAGTGCGTTTTTTTATGCCTGTCGTTTGGCCTTTGTTGCGGGTGATGCACAAAAATGCTATGATTGATAGGTGACAGACAGGAGTATTTGATATGAAGATTTTGTTTATCGGCGATATGGTGACGCCTGATTCCATAGGGATGGCGTCACGTTGTATCCGACAGTTAAAAAAAGAACAGCCCATTGATCTGGTCATCGCCAATGGTGAGAACATCCATACCCAGAATGGGCTGAACCTTAAGCAGTACCAGCAGCTCAAGAACGCTGGCGTGGATGTTGTAACGCTGGGCAACCATGCGTGGAATCAACCGCAGATCTATCACTTTATTGATGAGAACGAAGACATTGTGCGCCCGTTCAACTATCCGCCGGATACCCCAGGGAGAGGTTGGACCATCACCGAGGCGAACCATCGTCAGGTGGCGGTGGTCGTGGCCATGGGCAATGTCTACGTGTCGACGCTGACCTCGCCATTTCAGGATATCATGGCGATCGTGGTTAAACTTCACGGACAGGGTGTAAAGACCATCATTGTTGATATGCACGCAGAAGCAACGTCTGAAAAGCTTGCTTTTGCCCGTTATCTTGACGGCAAAGTCAGCGCCGTGCTCGGGACTCACACGCACATTCCGACGGCAGACACACAGATCCTGCCGGAAGGGACGGCTTATCAGACCGATGTCGGGATGGTCGGGCCTGTGGATTCTGTGATCGGGATGAAGGTCGA
>CAUDRX010000162.1 GCA_958451915.1 uncultured Peptococcaceae bacterium | reverse complement strand
AGCCGTTCTCAGGGTTGATGGCGTAGAGACGGCCGTCCTCTCCGATGTGCAGCCAGGCAATATCGTCGCCGATGGTCTCGACCTTCCATCCTGGCAGGGTTGGCACGAGCATGGCAAGGTTGGTCTTCCCGCATGCGCTTGGGAATGCGGCACAGATATGCTTCACGCGGCCTTCCGGATTGGTGATCTTGAGGATGAGCATGTGTTCAGCCATCCAGCCTTCGTCACGTGCCATCACGGAAGCGATGCGGAGCGCCAGGCATTTTTTTCCGAGCAGGGCGTTGCCGCCATAGCCGGAACCATAGCTCCAGATCTCACGGGTCTCAGGAAAATGTGCGATGTATTTTTCGTCAATCGGAGCACAAGGCCAGGCAACGTCTTTTTCGCCTTCAGTCAATGGGCTGCCTACAGAGTGCAGGCATGGCACGAAGAAACCGTCGTCGCCGAGGCGGTCGAGCACCTGCTGGCCGGTGCGGGTCATGATCTTCATATTGAGCGCTACATATGGGCTGTCGGTGAGCTGGACGCCAATGCGGGAGGATGGACTGTCGATCGGTCCCATGCAGAATGGGATGACGTACATGGTACGTCCACGCATGGCGCCGGCATAAAGCTTGCGCATGGTCTCTTTGAGTTCCTGCGGCGGAAACCAGTTGTTGGTCGGACCTGCATCCTCTTCTTTTTCACTGGCGATAAAGGTGCGGCCTTCCACGCGGGCGACATCGGAAACATGTGATCTGAACAGGTAGCAGTTTGGCAGTTTTTCGGGATTGAGTTTTATGGCGGCATCGTGTGCGATGAGGTCATCTAAGATTTCTTGTTGCTGGTCTTCGGTACCATAGAACCAAACAACGCTGCCTGGCTGGCAGAGCTTGGTCATATCGTCGACCCATTTTAGCAGCATTTGGTTATTAGTCATGACGATTCTCCTTGAGAAAATTTCTATAATATAAAATTAACATAGTCTACATCTTCATTCAAGGCGTTTTGGGTAATTTGTTATCATATTTCAAAAAAATGTCTCATAATTAAACCTTCCAAATCATTATGATAAAGATCCGGTGCAAAAAAGATTTGTGGTGCAGGCAAACTCATGCTATCCTAATCAGAGATGATCTGGAGGTGAATGTGTTGCATGATATCATTGTCGTTGGCGGGGGCGCCAGCGGATTGATGGCGGCTTATGCGGCGGCGCGCTCTGGGTTGAGCGTGACACTCCTGGAAAAGATGGCTTCCTGCGGGCGCAAGATCCGCATCACCGGTAAAGGCCGCTGTAATGTGACGACGGTCAAGAACGAGGAAGAGATCCTTGCACAGATCCGGCGTAATCCAAAGTTCATGTATTCCAGTCTCAGCGCATTCGATAATCGCGCTGTCTGGGACTTCTTTTCCAGGCGTGGCTGTGCGCTCAAGGTGGAGCGCGGTGACAGAGTCTTTCCGATGAGTGATCACGCACAGGATGTGGTGGACACGCTGATCGCTGCGGCCAAAGAAGCTGGAGTGCGGATCCACTGTGAACGTGCGGTGAAGCGCCTTTTGACGACACCATCAGGAGGCTTTGAGCTCATCGATCAGACGGGGCAGAGCTGGAAGGCAAAGGCGGTCATCCTTTGTACGGGCGGCGTATCTTATCCAGGTACAGGCAGCACGGGTGATGCTTATCCCTGGCTCACGGCGCTGGGCCTTAAAGTAACAGCGCCCTATCCTGCCCTTGTGCCGCTTGTGGCTGAAGAAGAGTGGGTGCCTGCGCTGCAGGGGCTCAGTCTGCGCAATGTGCGTTTTGAGATCAACGATGAGCGTGGTAAGCGTATTTACGGCGAACAAGGTGAGATGCTGTTTACTCATTTTGGTATCAGTGGCCCGGTCGTACTTTCTGCGAGTGGCCATGCAGCTGCCTATTGGCAGAAAAAGGACCGGCCGCTGACGGCCCATATCGATCTCAAGCCTGCACTTTCGAAAGCGCAGCTGGACGCGCGGCTCCTGCGGGAGATCGGTGCAATGCCAAACAAGCATGTGACCAGTCTGCTGAAGACATTGTTGCCTCAGAAACTCGTGCCGGTCTTTGCCGCGCAGTGCGGACTTGATGAAGAGATGGTCCTGCATCAGCTGCCCAAGGAAGCGCGTCAGGCGATCATAGAGCGTCTGAAGGACTTTTCTTTTACCCTTACGGCGGCGCGTCCGCTCCGCGAGGGCATCATCACCGCCGGCGGGCTCTCGGTCAAGGAAGTGGACCCGAAGACCATGGCGGTGAAAAAAATTGCTGGGCTGTTCGTCTGCGGTGAATTGCTGGATGTAGATGCATATACAGGCGGTTTCAACCTGCAGATCGCTTTTTCGACAGGCCATGCTGCTGGCCTGGCAGCGGCCGGCTACGTGCAGGAGAAGGAGGAACAACCATGAATACGAATAATGAACGCAATGTTGCCAGAGCGGCGGTCAAACTTGCAATCTCGGAAGACCGCAGTTCGGAACGTGCATTGAAGGCCGATTATGCGAAACTGGGCATTCGTACAGCGGCTGTGGATATAGGCGGGGACTTTTTTAAATCCATGCATAAGATGGTCGAACAGGCCATCGTTGCAGCACGTCGTGAAGGGTTGATCGACGAGGATTCACCGCATGGTGATGGTTCGATCGCCGGTGCACTCCATGATGCCCTGAGCCAGGTTGCACCAAAGGCAGGGGGGCTCAGTGTGGGCGGCAAGATCGGACTTGCCCGCTGGGAAGACCATATCAGTGTGGCGGTGTTCCTGAGCATCGGTTTGTTATACCTGGATGATGTGGCGTTGGGATTGGCGCATCGTTTGATATAAAAGGAGGAGATCATGCAGATTGCGATCGATGGACCAGCTGGCGTTGGCAAAAGCACTTTGGCAAAAGCGCTGGCTGCACATTATGGCATCATTTATCTTGACACTGGCGCTATGTATCGCGGCGTGAGTTTGATGGCAGTGCGCAAGGGTGTGCCGGCAGAAGAAGGTCCGGCACTGGATGCACTGCTGGAGGCGCTGTCACTGCATTTTGAACAGGTCGGTGATAAAAAATGCCTGTTTGACCACGACGAGAACATTGAAGAAGCCATCCGCCAGCCGGAGATCTCAAAGATCGTCAGTGCCTATGCAAAACTTGCCAGCGTGCGCAGTGCGATGACGCTTCAGCAGCAGCGTATCGCCCGGGAGCGCTCAGTTGTCATGGACGGGCGTGATATCGGAACCGTTGTTCTGCCAGACGCGGATTATAAATTCTTTCTTGTTGCCAGTGCCCGGGAACGTGCACGCCGCCGTTATCTCGAACTGGAGCGCAAAGGGATCCATCAGGATTTCGAACAGTTGGTGAGTGACATCGTGGAAAGGGACCGCCTTGACAGCACCAGGGAGATCGCACCGCTTCGTCAGGCAGAAGACGCCATCCTTGTAGATACCGATGAGTTGGATGAAAAACAGGTCCTGGAAAAAATTATTGCCATAATATCAAAATAATGTTTGGCATTGCGGCCATTATTAGGTATAATAAGGTGTAATTGAATGTGTATAGATGAGAGGGCTCAAAATGGATATCAAATTAGCGCCCAATGCCGGTTTTTGTTTCGGCGTCAGAGCGGCGATCAACAAAGGTGAAAAACTGATCGAGGAAGGTAAAGGACCGATCGCAACGCTGGGTCCTTTGATCCATAATCCACAGGAAGTGGCACGCCTTGAATCGTTAGGGATCCGTTCCTACGATGAACTGGACGATATCCATGAGCAGAACGTCCTCATCCGTACCCATGGCGTTGCGCCTTCTATCTACCGGGAGATCGAGAACGCCGGGCATACGTACTTTGATTGCACCTGTCCGAAGGTAAAAAAAGTACAGCAGATTGCTCGCGAACATGCGGAGGCCGGTTATCAGGTATTGATCCTGGGAGACCGTAACCATCCGGAAGTGATGGCGATCGTTGGCTGGACCAACGACACGGCCATTGTCTTTATCAGCCTGGATGAATTGAAGGCACTGTCTCTCGACGGCAAAAAGATCTGTCTTGTTTCTCAGACCACTGAGAAGCTGGAACGCTTTGAAAGTGCCGTTGCTTATCTCGAGGGATTACCGCTCGAGGAACTGGTGATTCACAACACTATTTGTGCTGCTACGAGAGACAGACAATCCGATGCCAGCGCATTGGCTGCACAGGTCGATCTGATGGTGGTCATTGGTGGCTATAACAGCGCCAATACCTGTAAACTCGTTTCGATCTGTCAGGATGCCGGTGTGACGACAAAGCATGTCGAATCTGCAGCAGACCTGCAGGACGAGTGGTTTGAGGGCATCGATAAAATTGGTTTAACAGCAGGCGCATCGACGCCTGACTGGATAATTAGGGAGGTCATTGACAAGATGGAAGAATTAACAATGGAACAAGGTTTAGAACAGGGTTATGGTACTTTGGAACCACTCAATCTTTATGATGTAGTAACTGGTACCGTCGTAAAGATCAACTCGGACGAAGTAATGGTCGATGTGGGTGGCAAATCCGAAGGCGTTATTCCAATCAAGGAGCTGTCCTTCCAAAAAGATCCAGATGTCGAAGAAATCGTTAAAGTTGGCGATGAAATCCAGGTAATGGTCATTAAGATGGAAAACAACGAAGGCCACATGGTTCTTTCCAAGAAGCGTGCTGACCAGGAAAAAGCAATGGATGAACTTCAGCAGAAATTTGAAAATGGTGAAGTCATCGAAGCAAAGGTTGTTAGCGATGTCAAAGGCGGCGTTATCGTAGATATCGGTGCTCGTGGCTTTGTACCAGCATCTCATCTCGACACCAAATACGTTGACGACATCAAGTCCTTTGTGGGCAACACCTATCGCTTCAAGATCATTGAATTTGATCCAAATCCAGAAAACCGCAAGATCATCCTTTCTCGTCGTGCCGTGCTCGAAGAAGAAGAAAAGGCTGCTCGTGAAGCATTCTGGACCAACATCGAAGAAGGTCAGATCCTCAAAGGCCGCGTACAACGTATTGCAAACTTCGGCGCATTCGTGGATCTTGGCGGTGTAGACGGTCTCCTGCATATTTCTGAAATGGGCTGGGGCCGCGTAAAACAGCCTACCGATGTTGTGAATGTCGGCGATGAGATCGAAGTTTATGTATTGAACGCAGATCGTGAAAAGGGCAAGATCAGCCTTTCCCTCAAGAAACTGATCGCTAACCCTTGGGACAACGCTGCTGAAAAATATCCAGCAGGCACGGTTGTTACCGGTAAGGTCGTACGTATCGCTCCATTTGGTGCTTTTGTTGCACTTGAAGATGGCGTAGATGGTCTCGTACACATC
>CAUDRX010000161.1 GCA_958451915.1 uncultured Peptococcaceae bacterium | reverse complement strand
CGATCTCTACACCCGTAAGTTCAATGATCTTTTTGATCGTTTTGCCACCGCTGCCAATGACATCTTTGATTTTATCTACGTCAATTTTCAACTGCAGTACACGAGGTGCATATGGGGAAAGTTCTGTTCGAGGTTCAGCGATCGCTTTCAGCATTGCATCCATGATGAACATACGTCCGTCATACGCTTGTGCCAAAGCCTGCTTTAGAATCGCACGATTGATCCCGCTGATCTTGATATCCATTTGCAATGCAGTGACACCGTCTTTTGTCCCGGCAACTTTAAAGTCCATATCACCCAGAGCGTCTTCAAGTCCTTGAAGGTCAGTAAGTACGACGAATTCGTCTCCTTCACGGATAAGCCCCATAGCAACGCCACTGACCGGCTTTTTGATCGGAACACCTGCTGCCATCAAGGACAATGTACTACCGCAAACGCTCCCCATCGAAGTCGAACCATTCGATTCGATCGCTTCAGATACAACGCGAATTGTATATGGAAATTCCTCTTCACTTGGGATCACAGGTTCCAGTGCACGACGCGCCAATGCTCCATGACCGATCTCACGTCGCCCCGGACCACGCATAGGACGTGTTTCCCCTACACTATATGGAGGAAAATTATAATGATGCAGATAGCGGCGTGAATCTACATTTTCCAGCCCGTCTAAAAGTTGATTATCGCGAAGGGAACCCAATGTAGTCACCGACATAATCTGTGTTTGACCACGTGTGAAGACCGCGCTGCCATGTGCCCGTGGAAGGAGATCTACTTCACAGGTCAACGGACGAACTTCTGTGATCGCACGGCCATCCGGACGTTTATGTTCGAGTGTAATGAGTTTTCGTACAATCTGCTTCATCATCGCTTCTAACGCAGCACGAAGCTCTTCTTCCTGTTCCGGATATTTTTCAGTGAGTCTTTCAACAGCCTTCTCTTTAACTGCACTTACAGCTTCATCACGTTGCTGCTTGTTAACGATCTGCAAAGCTTCTTTCAATTCATCATGTGCAATCACTTCAACATCTGTGACAATGTCTTCTGGCAATTCGACCGGTTCAACTTCGATCTTATTTTGTGCAATACCTTCAGCCAACGCATCAGCGCGGAATTCTTCGATCATTGCAACAATACGCTTGATCTCTTCATGCCCAAACATGATCGCATCGAGCATCTTTTCTTCAGGCACTTCTTTCGCACCGGCTTCAACCATCATGATAGCATCAAAAGTCCCTGCTACAGAAAGATGCATCAAACTTTTTTCACGCTGTTCTTCATTAGGGTTGATAATAAATTCATCGTCAATCAAGCCAACACTGACCCCGGCAATAGGACCCATAAATGGAGCATTTGAGAGATGGAGTGCAGCCGAAGCGCCAATCATTGCACACATATCTGGTTCGTTATCAGCCTCTACAGAAAGTACCGTTGCAACAATTTGTACATCACAACGATAACCTTTCGGAAAAAGCGGACGAATCGGACGGTCGATTAAACGTGCTGAAAGGGTTGCAGCTTCTGTAGCACGTCCTTCGCGACGCAGGAAGCCCCCAGGTATCTTGCCTACAGCATACATCTTTTCTTCATAGTCAACAGTAAGTGGGAAAAAGTCCACACCTTCGCGTGGTTCTTTACTTGTTGTTGCTGTAACAAGCACAACAGTATCACCATATCTAACAAGCACTGCACCATTTGCTTGTTTAGCCAAATGGCCTGTTTCAATACTTAAGGTACGGCCAGCAAGGACCATACTTTTTTTTATAATCGTATCCATTGCTACCTCTCTTTGATTCATTATGATAAAATTTAAAAAAAGATGCTTGAAACAATGTCCTCAAGCATCTTTGTGAGCAAATAATTAGCGACGCAGGCCAAGCTTATTAACGATGGTACGATAACGTTCGATATCAATATCCATCAGATAGTTCAGCAATGCTCTGCGATGACCAACCATCTTCAGCAGACCACGGCGAGAATGATGGTCTTTTTTATTGACTTTTAAGTGTTCAGTCAGATACTGGATACGATAAGTCAAAAGAGCGATCTGAACTTCAGGGGAGCCAGTATCTCCATCATGTAATTTGTACTGTTCGATGATTTCTGCTTTTTTTGCTGCATCAATTGCCATTTTATATTCCTCCTAAATTATTTCATTTATCCAGATGCCAGGTGAACGTCGGAGACAACTTTTCACTGAGCAACGGACTACAACATAAATATTATACAATTACCACGTCCAGTTGACAAGAGTCAACCTTCATTAGAGAAAAACTTTTTTGCAGTAACAATATCTCTCGAAATCGTTAATTTAAGCTCTGACAAATCCTTAAACTTCGAAATATGACGTAAAAAGTGATAAATCTCAATACAAAGTCTTTTCCCATAAATGTCACGATCGAAGTCTAACATGTGAATCTCAACAGTGATCGCTGGAGAATCATCTACCGTCGGACGTGTACCAATATTTAATACACCATCAAATCTTTTTTCCGGTTCATCCACTAGCCAGGCTCGTGCCGCATAAACGCCCAAAGAAGGCAACATCAAGGTTTCATCGTAGTCGATATTTGCCGTTGGAAAGTTCATGGCCCTGCCATTTTGCGCACCGTGCACCACTTCTCCGCATAAATGATATGGATAACCTAGCAGATCTTTTACAAGCATCATATTGCCCGCACGAATCTGTCGCCTGATGAGCGAACTTGACACGATGCTTTCTTCATACTTAAATGGTGGCTCAACATGAACCTTCACATGACATTCAGATAGTCTTTCTTTAAGAAGCTCAGGTGTCCCTTTTGCCTCGTGGCCAAAAGTATAATTAAAGCCAACCACTACACCACAAGTCAATAAACGTTCAAGAAGGATCTTATCAATGAACATATCAGCACTCATGCTGGCAAACTGAGCATCGCACGGGATCGTGATCACTTCATCGACTGAAAGCTTTTCGAGAAATCGGTATTTATCCTCCTGAGACAAAAGATACTTAAAATCTGGTTTATGTAACGATTGCCATTGAGGAAAGAACGTCAACACAGTTAAGGAAGCAGAAAGCTGTTCGGCCATCACACGACCTTGTCGGATAAGGTTTTGGTGCCCAAGATGAAGTCCATCAAAATTTCCTAAAACAACCACTCGACGATGTCTGGTGATATCTTGAATTCCATTACTTACAATCACTCAATCCAACCTTTCATGACTGAAAAACTTTTTTGGGAACAAACTGATTACCTTCAATAAGTCCCACAGCAAGGAGATCGATTCCAGAGACCGCTTGAACGTATGCACCAGCAGGTAGAGCCTCCGCATTGTTAATAAGGATACGTTTACCATTATGAAGATCTGCTCGAAGTGCCATGTCATCAATTTCTATTTTTGGCATAGATAAAGCTTCTGACATTGGTAATAGCAACGAGTAGGGATCAGATGCCGCCTTTAAAGATTCAATACTCAGGCATTGCTCTATGGTGTAGTGTCCAACCGCTGTTCTGCGAAGTGCTGACATGCATCCACAACTCTCGCAGGCGCGCGCAATATCTTGACATAAAGTTCGAATATAGGTTCCTTTACCGCAGTGCACCTCTATGCTGGCTTTTTCTTGCGAATAAGATCCACATTTTATATCAAAGATCTCAATGTCACGAGCAGGGATTTCCGGCACGTCTCTTCCTTCACGCGCATACTGATACAATGGTTTGCCATTTCTCTTGATCGCGGAATAAACTGGTGGTATCTGTTTTTGTTTCCCAACAAAAGCCCCTACGATCGCTTCAAATTCAGAATGCGATAAGTCTGGCAAAGAACATTCTCTCATGATTTTACCACTATTATCTTGAGTATCTGTTTCATAGCCAAATGAGATCACTGCTTGATAACGCTTATCATCTACCGTCAAATACTCATTTAAACGTGTCGCTTGCCCAATACAAAGCACCATCACACCTGTTGCATCTGGATCAAGTGTGCCATTATGGCCAACTTTTTTCGTATTGAAAATCTTACGCACAACGTTCACCAAATCATGTGACGTCATAGCCATCGGTTTATCAACAAGAAGGATTCCACTAGTTGGCATGAGCAGCCTCCTTCCACTCGTTTTCAATCTCTTTTAAAACGTTCACAACTGCTTTATCAATCGACATCGCCAACGTTGCCCCTGAAGCACGGATGTGGCCGCCGCCGCCAAAGGTTCTACAACAACGATTGCAATCAAACCAGTTACGTGAACGCAGACTGATCTTAACCTTATCTTTTTCTGTTTCAGAAAACAAAACAGCCACTTCTACTCCTTGGATTTCTTTGATCATTGACACGACCCCCTCAAGCGTTAAAGAAGTCGCCTCCATTGAATCTAATGTATCCTTCGAATACACACAATATGCAACGCTATCATCCAAGAAGTACTTTAAATTATCATAAAGATATTGATATATTTTGACCTGCTTTCGACTAGTATTTTCAAAAACATTCTCTTGCACCAGCGTTTTATCAGCGCCAGCTTCCAGCAGTTTAGCTGCACAATAAAAAGTATGCGCACCCGCATTTTGATAAAGGAAGGAACCTGTATCTGTACTAATTCCTGTATAAAAAGCAGTCGCAGCAGCTTTTGAAAGAGATTTCCCGGAAGATAAGACCAAATCACAAATCATTTCACAAGTAGAGGAAGCCGAGCCATCTACAATATTAAGCTCTCCAAAAAACGAATTGCTAATATGATGATCAATGTTGATCCAGGGAAGAGCGTCAAAACCTGCAGGAAGTTCCCCAATGCGCTCAAAAGACGCACAATCTACAGCAATACAGACCTCAGGAATTAATGCACCAGAATCACAGAGCTTTATCTTATCAAAGTGGGGCAAAAACGAAAAATTTGTCGAAATTGTATCTTGATTATAGAGCGCAACATGAAGCCCTGCAGAGGATAGTACCTCTGCAAGGCCTGTCTGTGCCCCTAAACAATCGCCGTCGCCTCGTACATGAGAAAAGATGGCAATATTAGAGGCATGATATTTGTCTAAAAGATCAAATACTCTTCGCATAGATCAATCTCCCAATTCTCCAAGAATCTGCTCAATCTTTGCGCCATATTCGAGCGAGTTATCAAGATAAAAACGTAATTCTGGTACCTTTCGGATCTGCAATCTCTGACTTAGAAGGGAACGGATAAAACCATTGGCTTTTTCCAATGACTGTAATAAAGCCTCTCGTTCTGCCTGAGACCCAAGTTTGCTGACATATACACGCGCAAAACTGCAATCGTTCGATACTTCGATATCTGTCACACTCACAAGAGAATCGATATGTGGATCTCTGATCTCATGTGCAAAAATATCAGTTAAATCTCTTTTTATCTCGCCAGCTAA
>CAUDRX010000160.1 GCA_958451915.1 uncultured Peptococcaceae bacterium | reverse complement strand
AAACCATCAGCATCGACAACATTGCCGGCGCCGACTTTGACGGTATCACCGTAATGTTCGCGGATCCAGTCGATGGTCATCTTTTGCCATTCGGAATAGCCTTCGGAAGAATCGATCACGAGAACGTCTGCGCCAGCTTCAACGAGAGCTGGAACACGTTCTGCATAGTCTCGGCTGTTGATACCGGCGCCGACCATGTAGCGCTTGGAGTTGTCGTCGAGGAGTTCCAGTGGGTTTTCTTTGTTAGAATCATAGTCCTTGCGGAAGATGAGGTACATCAGGTTCTGATCCTTGTCGACGATCGGCAGCTGGTTGAGTTTGTGATCCCAGATGAGGTCGTTGGCCTCCGGCAGAGTGGTATTCTCGTTGCCGACGACGAGTTTTTCAAATGGGGTCATGAATTCTTCAACCTTTGCATCACGAGGGGTGCGGGAGAGACGGTAGTCACGGCTGGTGACGATCCCAAGGAGTTTGCCGTTTGGCGAACCATCTTCGGTAACGGCCATGGTGCTATGACCGGTCTTTTCACGCAGCGCGAGCACATCAGCGAGGGTGTCGGTAGGACGCAGGTTAGAATCAGAAACGACGAAACCTGCCTTGTAATTTTTGACCTTACGGACCATGGCCGCCTGGCTCTCGATGGATTGGGAGCCAAAGATGAAGGAAAGGCCGCCTTCTTTGGCGAGCGCGATAGCCAGGGTATCATTAGAAACGGCCTGCATGACAGCGGAGACCAGCGGGATGTTCAGAGAGATGGCAGGTTCTTCGCCTTTTTTGAACTTGACCAGCGGGGTCTTGAGGCTGACATTGGCTGGCGTGCACTCTTTGGAGGTGAAGCCAGGGATCAGAAGATATTCGCTAAAAGTGTGGGATGGTTCGTCATAAATGAATGCCATGTTTTAACTCCTTTCAAATGCGCTGTGATGGATGATGCTGTGATGGATTATTCTTGACCGTGGTTTGGAGGCAGGATCTCGATCCAGTAGTTGTCTGGGTCGGCGATGAAATAGATGCCCATGGCCGGGTTCTCGAAAACGATGCAGCCAAGGGTCTTGTGCATGGCATAAGCCAGTGCGAAATCGTCGGCTTCAAGAGCAAGGTGGAATTCGTTCTCACCAAGATCGTAGGCCTGTGGATGGTCGCGCAGCCAGGTCAGTTCGAGCTGATGCTTGCTCGAGCCATCGCCGAGATAGACGATGATGAAGCTGCCGTCTTCCGCTTCGATGCGGCGGACTTCTTTCAGACCGAGGGCCTGATCATAGAAAGCGAGACTGTTTTCCAGATTTGTCACGTTGATGTTGTTGTGCAGGAACGAAAAATTCATTACAAAACATGCCTCCTCGTTGGTAAATAGTTATTACTATGATAGCACAAAATCGTTGAGAGATGCACATAAAAATACCATATCGATCGTTATATGTCAATGAATTTATGCTATACTATAGCTACCTGACGAGAAGGAGGAGATCCTTTTGAGCGAAAACTTTATTGAACAGTCTATGCCATATGCTGAAGAGGCTGAAGCCGGCATCATTTCTGCCATGTTCAAGGACCGTGAGGTCATCCAGGATGTGGTGCAGTTGGTGCGGGAGAGCGATTTTTATAAGCCAGAGAATGCGATCCTGTATAAAGCCATCCTGGAGGTCGATGAAGAGGGGCAGTCTGTAGACCTGGTCACGATGACAAATAAGCTTCGTAAAGAGAACCTGCTGGAAAAAGCCGGTGGTGTTTTCTATCTTGGGCAGATCGCGGCCGCACCGAGTACGGTGTACAACGTCAAACAGTACGCGAAGATCGTTCAGGAGAAATCGACGATGCGCCAGCTCATCCGTATCTCAGATCGGCTGCGCAACCGATGCTATGAGGACGCAGAGCCGGTAGAGAGCATCCTTGATGATGCCGAACGTTTGGTGCTGGATATCTCTAAGCAGCGTCAGCGCAACGATGTGACGCGTGTGGATGAGATTGTTTCGACCAATCTCGAGCAGATCGAAGCTGCCGCTAAGCAAGTGGACGATATCACAGGGATCCCTTCCGGTTTTATTGATCTGGATCATATGACCAATGGCTGGCAGCGTTCGGATCTGATCATTCTGGCTGCCCGTCCTGCTATGGGGAAGACTGCGCTCTGTCTGAACATGGCTGCAAACGCGGCTGTGGATTATCATTTTCCGGTCGCTATCTTCAGTCTTGAGATGAGCAAGGAGCAGTTGGTCATGCGTATGCTCGCTGCTGCTGCCCGTATCGACCAGAAACGGCTTCGTACTGGTCAGCTCAACGCTGAAGAATGGGGCGCATTCCTGCAGAAGATCGGGCCGCTGTCCAGTGCACCGATCTATATCGATGATACTCCGGCCATCACCATACGCGAACTGCGTGCTAAGGCGCGTCGCCTGCAGAGCCGTGAGGGTGATCTTGGTCTCATTCTTGTCGACTATCTGCAGCTTATGGGCGGCAGCGGTCATAGCGAGAACCGCCAGCAGGAAGTTTCGGAAATCTCCCGTTCTCTGAAAGCACTTGCCCGAGAGCTCAACGTGCCGATCATCGCGTTGTCTCAGCTCAGTCGTACCGTGGAGCAGACCAAGGATAAGCGCCCACAGCTCAGCCACTTGCGTGAATCGGGCTCCCTGGAGCAGGATGCCGACATCGTTCTCTTCATCCATCGCGAAGAATACTACAATGAAGATACCGATCGCCGTGGCATCGCTGACCTCATTATCGCGAAGCACCGCAACGGTCCGACCGGGACTGTCGAGCTCGCCTTCCAGAACGAGCTCACTCGTTTTGATAACCTTATGCGTGAAGGTGCAGGCTACGGATATTGAGAAAACAGATCTGTTTTACAATAAAGGATTTGAAATGTGCATACCTTGTGCATGTACGATGAGAGATGAATAATATGAAAAAAATAGAAAAAACCTATCGCACAACATCAGGAACGATACATTATTGGATCAGTAAAGCTGGCGCAGAACAACCATGGCTGATCTTTTTGCCAGGGCTGACGGCGGATCATCGTCTCTTCGACCGACAAATGGCAGATCTGGGTGCACGCTTCAATTGTCTGGTCTGGGATGCACCAGCGCATGGGGCATCGCGGCCGTTTCGCCTTGACTTTTCACTGGATGATCTGGCGGCTTATCTTCATAAGATCTTGATGTATGAGGGGATCACTCATTCCGTGATCGTAGGTCAGTCCATGGGTGGTTATATCGCCCAGGCCTATGCCATGCGCTGGCCAGAGTCGGTCGATGGTGTGATCACCATCGATTCGGCACCGCTCAGCCGAGCCTATTACACTCGGGCTGAGCTGGCGCTTCTCAGGCACACAAAAGCGTTGTATCTTGCGATCCCATGGCGACTCTTACAATGCCTTGGCGCGCGAGGTTGTGCTGAAACATCTTATGGTCGCAAGCTTATGGCAGAAATGATGCGCAGCTATAGTAAAACAGAGTATTGTAATCTGGCTGACCATGGTTATCGCATCCTTGCCGAAGCTGTCGAAGCACGGGAAAGCTATCATTTACGCTGTCCACTTCTCCTGCTTTGTGGTGCCCACGATAAAGCCGCTTCAACCGCGCGATATAACCGCATGTGGGCGACACGCGAAGGGCGGCAGCTTGTATTCGTGCCGGGTGCTGGTCATAATGCGAATACAGATGATCCGGATTTTATAGACCGTGAGATTGAGGGTTTTTTGCGGAAGATAGACGTATAGAAAAAGCGTGCTGATCTGATGATCAGCACGCTTTTGTCATGTTCAGCAATTTCCTGTATAGACGTACCGCAGGTGTTTCCGTGCAATATCTGCGAGGTGATAGACGGTACTGACCGGCGTGGGCGCAAGATCGCTCATATGGTGCCGCGGGAAGAAGCGGGAGACGTGCAGCGGGATCTCTGGATCGATCGTGGAAAGCCAGTGGGCGAGCGCGTCCATCTCCGCCGGGCTGTCGTTCTTTCCGGGAATGATGAGGGTGGTGACTTCGACGTGGCAGGTGCTGGCGGCGAGGGTGATGTTCCTTTTGACCGTCTCGAGGTCGCCGCCGAGCTGGCGATACCATTCGGGGGTGAAGCCCTTGAGATCGATGTTCACAGCATCGATCAGTGGCAGCAGGTCGCGCCAGGGTCCTTCACAGATGGTGCCGTTTGTCACGAGCACGTCAAGCATGCCGGCATCATGCACATGGGCAGCGCAATCCCGCACATATTCATAACCTACCAAAGGCTCGTTGTAGGTGTAGGCGACACCGATATTACCCCGTGCCCGAAGTGTCAGTGCAAGATCGGTGAGTGCTTCAGGAGAAACAGCGCGGGTCGGGGCATCGGCTCCGACCTGGGCAATAGAGGCATTTTGGCAGAAGGGACAATGCAGATTGCAGCCGAAGCTGCCGACAGAGAGGATCAGACTGCCTGGGTGGAAACGCCGCAACGGTTTCTTTTCGATGGGATCGAGGGCCAGCGAAGTGAGACGGCCGTAGTTCAGAGAAACGATCGAATCGTTCTGATTTGCACGGGCACGGCAGAAGCCGGTCTGTCCGTCTTCAAGCTGGCAATGGTGGAAGCAGAGGTTGCATGTGAGGTTCATGTGTGACGCACCACCTCAAAACGCTCGATCCGGTACGGTTCACTGCTGGAGATGCCGGCTTTCTGCAGCGCGATGGAAAGCTGCATATCTACACTGTCAACGCCGTCGAGATCTGGCAAGAGCAGGCCGCGGCGTCCATTGGCGGAAACGATCACGCCATAGCGTTTAGGATCGAGGGCATCAGGCGAATCGACGGGTTCCGGCGAACCGAGCACATCGACGCTGTATTCGAGCTCATCGAGTTCATTTGCGCGTACCGGAGGAAAGCGGGGGTCACGGGAGCAAGCCGACACTGCGTTTTGCACAATCTCCCAGGCAACGTTCTCACAAGTTGCTGCGATCGTGCCGATACAGCCGCGCAGCTGGCCTTGTTTATGCAGGGATACAAAAGCACCAGCACGCATGCTGGTCATTTCTTCCGGCAGATCGTCCGGAAGAGTGGTGAGCAGTTCTCCTGTGCGCACATAGGTTTCCAGGGAAAGACGTGCCAGCTGCACCCAGGGATCTTCAGCAGCTTGTTGTGCGGCGAGTTTCTCGTGACGTGCGAGCAGATATTTTTTCTCATAGCATCGGCTGTCATCGCGGCCGGTCACAGGGAACAGAGCAACAGCATATCCAACGCCGAAAGTCCCCTCGTGACTCAAGAGCTGAGGTTCAACCGCAAGGCCGTCGAGCGCACCAGCCATGATCTGGAAACTGCGGAGTCCACATTCCGACGCGCGTTCGCAGAGGGAAGGTTCCACCGTGAGAAAATCGAGAAAATCGCCGCTCGCCATCGTATGCGTAACAATGTCATCAAATACCGGCCCTTCTGGCGCGAACCCGTATGGCCCATCGGCCTTTAGCTTGTGGGAAAGATCACCGGAGGCTAC
>CAUDRX010000159.1 GCA_958451915.1 uncultured Peptococcaceae bacterium | reverse complement strand
GCGCATTTCTGATCAAGTCCGGACGAATCTCTGTAATCTCGCCCACATAACCAAGATCGACAAGATGGTGGTCTTTGTCATAATGCAGTTTCTTCTTTGCCTGAATAGTCCCACCATCGATCCCACTCAGGCCAACTGCATTGCCACCGTGCTTCTGCAGAAGTGCAACAATCTCTTGATTGACCTTTCCGATCAGGACCATTTGCGCAATCTCCAGCACTTCACTATCAGTGACACGCAGCCCATCAACGAAACGACATTGATAGTTTTCTTTTTCCAGCCAATAGTTGATATCCGGCCCGCCCCCATGAACAAGAATTGGGTTCATTCCCACGAAACGCATCAAAACAATATCAGAGATCACTTTTTCACGCATTTCCTTATCAACCATCGCATGGCCGCCATATTTTATTACGATCGTTGTCCCGTAAAATTTCTTGATATATGGCAGAGCCTCAACAAGAACCTCTGCTGTATGATTGCCAAATTCCATGTTTCCTTAACTCCTATAATCTGCATTGATACTAACATAGTCATGCGTCAGATCACAACCCCATGCAACCGCTTTGCCGTCGCCCTCATGCAGATCGATACACACTTCAATCTCATTCTCCGAGAGGATCGCCAAAGCTTTTTCTTCATCGAAAGTCAGTCCCTGACCATTATGCGCAACAAGCAAGTCGCCAATATAGATATCCATTTTATCCGGATCAAACAAAGCACCAGAATATCCAGCTGCGCAGGCAATACGGCCCCAATTGGCATCACGCCCATACATAGCTGCCTTGACCAGGCTTGAAGAGCTTACCGCTCTGGCGATCGTCCTGGCGTCTGTAATTGTTGGCGCATTAATGACTTTAACTGCAAAAAGTTTCGTCGCCCCTTCGCCATCAGCAACAATCTGTTTTGCAAGATTCACGCAAACCTCTTTAAGCGCAAAAGCGAATTTTTGAAAATCTTCCGATGCTGCATCAACGATCTTCTCATTGTCAGCCTGACCATTAGCAAGCACAGTAACCATATCATTGGTAGAAGTGTCTCCATCGACCGAGATCATATTAAAGCTGTCTCCAATGGCCGCTGAAAGTGCCTGTTGCAGTAACAAACCATCAATGGCAGCATCAGAAAGCACAAAACCGAGCATAGTCGACATATTTGGGTGGATCATCCCGGCCCCTTTGCACATACCCCAAAAACGGACGTCTGTGCCGCTAATCTGAACGGTCATAGCAGCCGTCTTCGGCACGGTGTCCGTTGTCATGATGCCGCGTGAAGCTGCATCTGCACTATCCGGGAGCGGCCGGAGGGCCTCTTTTGCTTTTGCGATCCCTGCATTGATCTTATCAACAGGTAATGGCATGCCAATGACACCTGTCGAAGCAACGATCGTATAGTGTTCAGGAATAGCAAACGTCTCCGCAAGAACTTTTGCCACCGCTTCTGCGTCTGCAATACCTTGTTTTCCCATCGCCGCGTTAGCCACACCGCTATTGACAACGATCGCCTGCGCTTTACCTTCTTTACTCAAATGTGCTTTTGTAACCTGCAATGGTGCTGCCTGAAAAAGATTGTTCGTATATACAGCTGCAGCCGCGGCTGGTACATCAGAAACAACGACCGTAAGATCATCTTTTGCTTTTTTGATACCACAATGGAAGCCGCAAGCCTTATAACCTTTTGGGAATCTATTCATATCCTTTTTCTCCTTCTTTCATCTTTTAAGGACAGAGCGGGAATTGTCCAAGTCCCTGCGTTTCAGGGAAACCACAAAGAATGTTCATATTTTGAACAGCTTGACCGCTTGCACCTTTAACAATATTATCGATTGCCGCACAAACCACAAGTGTCGTCTCGTTTGCAAGATGCAGTGATATATCACAGAAATTAGAACCCATGACCTGCTTTGTCGCAGCATATTCGCCAAGCGGACGAACACGCACGAATGGTTCTTCATCATAGAACTTGTGGTAAAGATCATTGATCTCATCGATCGTGCAGAGCTTTGTTAGCTTAACAGTCAAAGTAGAAAGGATGCCCCGGTTAATTGGAGCAAGATGCGGGTTAAAGACAAGGCCGATATCGCTCTCCGCCAACGCCTCCAGTTCCTGAACGATTTCAGGCAGATGACGATGCTTACCAATGTTATAGGCAACGATGTTTTCATTCACATTAACAAAATGTGAACTCTCTTTGAGCGACTTCCCGGCACCCGTCAAACCAGAATCACTGTCTGCAACAACAAAGGCCGGGTCGATCAGTTTCTCTTTACAAAGCGGTGCCAGACCAAGGATAATACTGGTAGGAAAGCAACCTGGATTTGCCACAAGATCACTGGTTCTGATGGCATCGCGGTGTAGCTCTGGCAGCCCATAAACAGTCCTTTTCATCCATTCAGGACATGCGTGATCAGCACCATACCATTTCTCATAAATCAAAGGATCATTCAGACGGAAATCGGCACCAAGATCAATGACTTTGATGCCCATTTCTATCAGCTGTTTCGCATATTCAGATGATGTCCCATGCGGCAGAGCCAAAAAGACAACATCGCACGCCTTAAAATTTTCTAGTGCCAGATCACAAAAATTCACATCAGTCAAACCCAGTACACTTTTATGAAGATCTGAAACAGGCCCCGTTGTGCTTCTTGCACCAATCGCAATTAATTTTACACCGCCATGTCCCAGTAATAATCGTATCAATTCGGAGCCTGTATAGCCTGTGGCACCGATAATTCCAACATTGATCATATTAGCACCTCCAATGGAATGAAATTATTATACAGCGTCATGTATTTTTATGCAATACTTTTCATGCTAGAAAGGAGTAAAATTCGCATGGATCATTCATCTATCATTCTTGGTTTTTCAGATCAGGCCTCTGAATCATTCTTTCAATCTGCCGGCTGGATCAATACGCTTAATACCCTCGCTCCCACACAAAATATCGGCATTATCACTCAAGATCACTTGCCTTCTTTAGTTTCAGAGTGCATCTCTAATTATCACTGCAAAACATTGATTATCATCGGAGAAAACTTCTCTTCGGACATGCTCCTGCAAACATTACCATCATATGATATGTTTCCGGAAGTCGAAAAGATCGAAGAGGGATTTTCAATCTTACGAGTCAATCAAACCATCCATATCTGCCTTTTGTATGATCTGTCAATGATCAACCGCCTAAAGAATAATCTTACCTCATACTATCGTATCATCAACGGTCGCACGATAAACGATCATGCAAGAAAAATCGGCAGCATCTTAAAAAATAAAGGATGGACAATCGCAAGTGCAGAAAGTTGCAGCGGTGGCCTTATCACCAAGTCTCTTACAGACATTCCCGGCTCCTCCGCTTATGTCTGTGGAGGCGTATGTACCTATACTGCAGCGGCTAAGGTCGGTGTTCTTAACGTTCCTGCAGATATTATCAGCAAATATGGCGTTGTTTCCAAAGAAACTGCGCAGGCAATGGCAGAAAGGGTACAGCACCTATATCACAGCACAATCGCCGTCGCAACGACAGGCGTGGCCGGACCTGGCCCGGACAGCGACGGTAATCCAGAGGGTTGTGTCTTTGTCGCAGTTGCTGTTGGAAAATCATGTAACATTTATAACTATGCAGCTGATACACTATGTCCATTTCTTGACAGAGATTTCATCCGAAAGGGATGTGTCTGTTTTGCATTTGAACGACTCCTTGAATTGATCCAGGAATAACAAAAAATTGCCTGATCAGAAACAGAAAAAGAGAAACGAAGCAATGTCGTTTCTCTTTTTTTCATTATTCCGCTTCATCAACAAGCGATTCATTTGAGGTAGAAGAATCTTCTGCAGAAGCGCTATCTTCGTTTTCACTACTATCGGTATTTGTTGAAGCGTTTTCACTGGAAGCACTGCTGTCCTCATTTTCTTCAGCCATCTGAGCTTGTGCCTCTTCCATAAGTTTATCTGGGTTGTACTCATCAGAAAGGTATTCGATGGTTGCCTTTTCTTTCAATTGTTCCATCAATTCATAATACTTTGTCTGTACTTCCTGATTGGTCAATTGTTCTGTCAGATCATCTTTGACCTCATCAAAAGTCTGCTGATGTGCGGCCTTTTTATCCTCACACAGAATAATGTGATAGCCATAGGTTGTCTGTACTGGCTCTTCAGTATATTTACCAACATCCAGTGCAAAGGCAGCATCAGAGAATTCCGTCACCATTTGAGCTGCAGTAAAATAGCCCAATTCACCGCCCTGTTGTGCGGTAGCAGTATCAGTACTATACTCTTGGGCTAATTCCGAAAAGTCCGCTCCTTCATCCAATTGTTTGATGATATCTTTAGCAGTATCTTCATCGTCGACCAAAATATGCTTCGCGTCTACCTGGTCTTCCACATAGAATTGATCAGTATTTTCATTGTAATAAGATTCCGCATCAACGGTAACGTCTTTTCCCAGATCATCAAGGAGCTGATCATAATACAATTTTTCTTCAATCATACGGGTCAGCATGTCCTCGCTGACATTATATTCATCCAAATATGCCTGAAAATCAGATTCAGAACCACCATAAGCCTGATCGATCAAGTCTTGTTTGTACTGGTCGATATCATCATCAGAAACTTCGATCCCTCGCCCTTTCGCTTCCTGGACCATAAGCTCCGATTCCACAAGACCGCTGATGATCTGGCTCTTATAATAGCCAGCAAAAGAGTCATCACTCTCTAATTGATTTTGCTGAAAGATCTGATCCACACGTGCATCAACATAGTTTTTTGTCAAAGTCGTGTCATTGATTTTGATGACATCTTCGCCGCCCATATCGTCACTTGAACTGCACCCGGCAAAAAGCCCAGCTGTCATCACTGTTATCAAAAGCATTGCCAATGCTCTTCTCAAAATAATCACACTCCTAAATAATCATTACTTGTAATATTATACTGGGTGTTTTCACCGCTGACAATCTCTTTGAGATTAGAGAGAACAAGTTTTAATGAATCTAATAATTTGTCAGTGTTTGTTATTTTCGATACATCCATCACTACGTAAGTCTCTTCCTCAATATTTTTGAGCATGATCTTTCCGAGCGATCTCGCAACATATGTCAAAAGCTGCTGAATATCGAAATCTGTCTCGTCATCAATCTTTATGTAGACGTTATTTTTACGCTGCCTGATAGAAATAATCTGTGCACTACTTGCAAGCTGTTTCAACGCTACAAGACGAAGCAGATTTTGTACCGGCTCAGGCGGCATGCCAAAACGGTCGACCAGTTCATCATACATATCGCCCAAAGCCTCCGCATCCATAATACTATCGAGGCGTTGATACAGCCCAATTCGCAAACGTGTATCAGAAATATAATCTTCTGGAAAGAATGCTTTGATATCGATATCAATCTCTGTATGGAGCGGCTCTTTTTTAGGAGCCGTTTCCAAGTGCTCAGCACGCTTAAAACGTCGAATGGTCTCCTGCAACATTTTCAGAT
>CAUDRX010000158.1 GCA_958451915.1 uncultured Peptococcaceae bacterium | reverse complement strand
CGGCGTTAAAGCCAATATCATGTCCACCATCACCTCTACCATCCTCGGGCGCTTACTTGAGCATGGACTCCCGCTGGCGGAATGTGTCGACACCATCGCTGCCTCGTTGCCCCTGTGCAAAGAACGCGGCATGGCTTACGCCACTTTCACCGCTGCCCAGATCCACGACGGCCGCTTGTTCCTTGTTGAATATGGCAATCCACCCTGCATCGTCTTTCGTGACGGCAAGGCGCTGCCTGGCCAATGTCAGGTCCGCTTTGTCGGCGATAAGGAGATCCATGAGCGTACCATCTTCATCCAACCTGGCGACGTCCTGCTCATGATGAGCGACGGTGTCACCCATGCCGGCATCGGCGTCAGCACGATCGATGGCTGGTCTGTCAAAGAGATCGGCGATTTTCTCGCCTCGACCGATATCCACAATAACTGCGCTGCTGTCACAGCTGCGCTCCTGGACGAGCGCTGCAATGAGATGTCAGCCGGCCAATTCGGTGATGACCGCACCATCGCAGTCTTGCGCCTCTGTTCCCATGCCACCGCCAACATGGTCATGGGACCGCCAGCCCGTGGTCATGATGAACGTGCCGCATTGCGCCTTTTCTTCGGCAAACGCGGCAAGCACATCGTCTGCGGTGGAACGACCAGTCAGATCGTCGCCAACTACCTGGAAGAACCCCTCGAACTCATCGAAGGCTCCGGTGACGCCGAAGTCCCAGACATGGGCCGCATCGAGGGCGTCGACCTCGTCACTGAAGGCATCATCACCCTGCAGGCCACGCTCAGGCTGCGTGAAAAGATCCTCGCCGATCCCGACCACATCCTCCAGCTCGGCCAGCGGCCAAATGAACGCCTCTACCGCGCCCTCTTCATGGAGAGCACCAACATCAACATCTTTTTTGGCACCGCCTCCAACGAAGGCCACGCCGGGACCAGCATCAACTTTGAAAACAAGCTCACCGCCATCAAGACGCTGCACCAAAAACTCCTTGATGCAGGTAAGATCGTGAGCATCCAATATTACTGACAAACAAAACACCGCGAGAAACAGCTTTTTGTGCTGTCTCTCGCGGTGTTTTTCGTTGCATCGTAATGCGTGTCAATGGTCTCAGCCAAAGAATGGATCTTCTTCAGCGAGATATGGCGTGCCGTCTGGATGGAGTCTGAGGCGGCTGTTCTTTGGCGGGATCACCGGCACTTCTTCTGGCTGCGTGACCTGCGGGAACCAATCGTATGGATAACGGTGGGCGCGGAAGATGCCGCCGCCAGGGTTGATGAATTCCCAGACGATCTCACGCGCTGGCGTCACTTCGATGACGCGACCCTTGATGGTCTCGGTGATCATCGTGTTGCCATTCGGCAAGCGGTCAGCGCTGGAGCAAAATTCGCTGAAGAGCAGGTCCGGGAAGGCGCGGGCGCCAGGGCCTGGAAAATGCTGCACTTCGTCGTTAAAGGCCCAGACCACATCCAGCGTGATCGGATCGATCTCCAGCACGCGGGAATAGGACCGCGTGGCATTGAGATAGCCTGTCGGTGCGCATGGCGTTGGCGCGCCGATGCCGGCTTCGCCGCCATTGTCAAAGATGAGGATGTTGCCTTCGCCAGGCAGTCCCTTCGGGATCATGTGCACATGGTGCTGGCCCACGATCTGACCGATCTTTTGCAGGCCTGTTGAGGTGTCGTAATCCGGTCCGATCTTCCAGACGATGTCACCAGTCTTGCGGTCGATGATGAAAGAGATGTTCAGGGCGCGGATGTCGGAGATGATGTTGTCCGGATGGAAGCGTTCATCGCCGGCGTCGTACCATTTGTTCGGGCCGAGATAGTTGATGTTGTTGCAATAGGTCTCTTTGGAATAGCTGTAGGCCGGCGTCGGATGGAGCAGGGGCGTATAGGTGCGGTGGATCAGTTTGGCGATGGTCGGCATGCCCAGCTGATCCCAATGGTCAAAGAGGCTCCATTCCCAGAGGATGTTGCCGGCTTCGTCCACCTCGATGATCCATGTGTCATTGAGTGGGACCGGCGCGAAGTCCGGCAGATCCCGCTCCCGGGAAGAATTGAGCAGTGTCTTGCCTGCGTGCTTCGGCAGCTGTCCCGGCGTGTAATAGCCGACCGGGCTGCCTTCACGCTGAAAATCATGATGCTGACGCGCACTCATAAACGTTCTGCCTGTATCCACATCAAGGATCGGCGCCGCATTGCTGAATTGCCATTCGACATTACCCTGCCAGTCAAGTTGGGTCAGATCCAGACAATCCAGCCAAAAACCTTTGGCATACCCTGTCGTCCCGAGAATGCTCCCGCCAGGCAGCATCTTGTTGTCAAAAGCCCCATACAGGCCTTCCCAGCGATTAACAATGCGGCCGTTCATGTCATAGAGGACCGCACCTCTGGCATGGGAAACATCCTGAGTAGCCGGGATGATCGTCAGCCCGTTCCAGCACTTTTCAGGGTCATAGCGCACGACCCCTGTCGGTTTGATTCGTTCGTACATAAGATGACCTCCTTTAAATGATCTCTTAAGTTTAGTATGACGCAGAATCGGATCAGAATCAACATAATATTCAAAACAATATTTAAAAAAGCAACGCTATCGTGCGTTGCTTTTTGTTCGTTCCTCATCAGAACAAGAACAGGATGTAATTCCATGCCAATGCGACAAACGTCAACCATATGATCGTTGGCACGGAATATTTGTAAACGTCCTTTGCCCGCACCCACTTGGTGTTCGCAAAGAGGCAGCAGGATGCGGCAGATGCCGGTGGAAGCACAAAAGCAATCGTACAGGTGATGGTGATCAGATAAACGATCTGCAGCTGATCGACGCCAAGGGATGCGCAGATCGGCAACGTTGCGGTGATCATGATGATCGCCACGACCATGTTGATCATGAAGTTTGTGATAAAAACGGTGATCGCTGCAGTGAGCAGGAAGAAAACGATGATCGATCTGCCCTGGAAGACTGGCGTGAGCACCTGACCGAGAAAGGCGCCGATGCCGGCTTTCTCGCTGCCCAGGAGACCGACGAACGTCATGATCCCACAAGTCATCATGACCATGTTCCAAGGGACCCCTTTGGTCGCCAGTTCACCAAACTTGAACACATACTCACCCTTGACCTTGATCAGACTCAGGACCAGGAAGACCAATGCCGCTTTCATGGAAAGCCCCAGCGTATCAGAAATCCAGCGGATCGGATTGCCTGCTGGCAGAAGGCTTGGTACAACGAGGATGAGGATCAATGCAGTGAGTGCGACTAAGGTGATCTTGCGTTCTGGGGTCAGCTTCAACTCTGCCGACCCAAAGATGTTTGGATCCAGGTTCTTCAGCTTGCTGACATCGAGACGGAAGATGTATTTGCAGATCGCCAGATAACCAAGGATAGAAAACAGACCAAATGGCACACTGTAGGCCAGATAATGCAGATAGTTGATCTGCGCACCGGTCGTTGCCATGTAGGCGTTCAGGATGACGAGCGCGTTGTTGGCCCAAGGCACTGCCGAAAGGCTCAGTGCGCCCATGACCGCCACGCCGAAGATCAAGAGATTGGCAAACTTGTCAAAAGGCTTGTAGCCCAGGACGTCGCAGATCTTGTAGATGAAGCCCCAGGTGATCAGCATCCCCGGGAAGTTGCCGCAGAAGGTCGAGAGCAGCCATGCGACCACAAAGATCATAAAGATCAGGCGCCATGGATGCCCAGCCAAAAATTTGCGGGTCATCAGAAAGGCCGCGACATAGGTGGTCGTGCCTGTCGCTTCCATGAAAGCGACCAGGACGAAGAGCAAGACGATGAACCAGACGGTGTCACTGCCCCAGCTGTTCGCCAGGAATTCCTGAAGTGTGACCATGCCCGTAAATGGAATGAGGATCAGCGTTGCCAGGCTTGGCCAGACTTCGGTGGTCACGGACCAGCCATAGATCGCTGCGATGAACACACTGATCAGATGCATCCCTTCGCTGGTGATCGGCGCTGGCGCCGGGATGATCCAGCCAAGGGCCGCGATCACGCAAAAAATGATAACATGAAGGATGGTCTTATCCCTCTTCACTGCTGCTGTTGACATACAATTCCCTCCTTATATAAACCACAAACAAGGATGGCTGCCTGTGCAGCTTTCAAGATGCTGCACAGGCAGTCCGGATGAAAAGATGAGTGTGCGTCAGATCAATCTTCTTCGATCGCAAGGCAAAAGCCTGCAACATCGCCATAGCCTTCGACACCATCTACCTGGACCATGCGCCGGAATTCTTTGCTCTTAGCACCCGGCAGACGATAATCTTCATTATCGACCGGCGCGATAGCAACTTCTTCAGGCTTTTCAACCTGTGGCACATAATCGTATGGATAGCGGTATGCACGATAGACCATATTGGTCTTGATGTGCGTGCCAAAGTATGGGCTGATATATTCCCAAACGATCTCATGATCTGGGGTGACTTCAAGCAAACGGCCATCTTCCCCTTCGGTGATCAAGGTGTTGCCGTTTGGCAGACGCTGCGCGCTGGAGATGTAGCAGCTGTAGAAATGGTCGGCGATGAATGGCTGCATGTAGCCAAGATCCATTGGACGGCACTGCCATACGATCTCCATCTTTACTGGATCGATCTCAATGACGCGGGAGTAATCGCGGATCGCATTGTTATAGCCGGTTGGGCAGCCTGGGTTTGGCGCACCATAACCTGCCCAGCCACCGTTGTCAAAGATGAGGATATTGCCTTCGCCTGGCAGTCCTTTAGGGATCATGTGGGCATGGTGCTGACCAATGATCTGGCCGATCTCTTTGGCCTTGCCGGTGCTGTAGTCCGGCCCAAGTTTCCAGACGAGTTTTCCTGTCTTTTTGTCAAGGATAGCGATGATGTTGGTCTGGCGGCCATCGAAAATGATGTTGTCCGGATGGAAACGTTCATCGCCGGCGTCATACCATTTGTTTGGCCCCAGCACGCTCATGCAGTTGATGTGCATCCAGTCCCCTTCTCCATTGCCCTGGATCCCAGGATTGCGGGCGATGATGTTCTTTGCCGCTTCATCAAAGCCCAGTTCATCAAAATGATCGTGGATGCACCAATCCCAGACGATGTTGCCATCCCAGTCAACTTCGATCATGCGGTCGCTGATCAGTTTGTGCATGGAGATCTCTGGCACAGTGACGCTGGTATGGGTCAAAAGCAGTGTATTGCCGCTGTCTGTTTTTGGTTCCATGCCTGGCACGTAGTAACCAACCGGGTTGCCCTCACGCTGGAAGTCGTGGTGCTGACGCGCCATCCACTCTGGTTCATAGCCAGGGTCTTCGATGTATTCGTTCTGCTTGAATTCCCAGACAACATTGCCATCCCAGTCAACCTGTACAAGGTCTTTCTGGTCCTGCCAGCCATAGGTGCTGTTGCGTTCACCGCGGGACCCAAAGATCTGGCCGCCTGGCAGAAGTTTGTTTGGAAATCCCTGCAGGCCCTGCCAATGATTGACGACACCGCCGTTCATATCGATCAAAGTCGCGCCGGTCTCATTGGCCTGAAAGACCGTGT
>CAUDRX010000157.1 GCA_958451915.1 uncultured Peptococcaceae bacterium | reverse complement strand
CGTAGATCATATCATCATAATCGTAAACCTCAGATGTATCGGTATACTCTGCCTTGAATGGGAAGATGACTTTTTCCACAGTATAAAAACTACCGCCATCAGTATCATAGCGCACATGACGCATACTAGTGACCATACTGTAGCCACCGCTCTTAGCCACGCCTTTGATCGTCGTACCGGAAACAGCTACACTGTTGGTATCCGTACTGGTCCAGGTAAAGTCTGCAGCATCAGCTTCTTCAATGCCGGCTTCATCAAGCAGCTTATCGAGATCAAAAGACGCGTTCATTGTAACGGTCTTCACTTCTCCTGTTGTGGTCGTAATTGGCAATCCATTTGAATCAACATCAAGCACATCGACCTGCACACGCTTCGTATAACCACCATAATTCACTGTCAAGATCGCCGTTCCAGCGCCAGTCGCAAACACACCACCCAGTTCGTCAACAACCGCAACAGAAGGATCGCTGGTGGTCCAATCGCCGAATTGTTGGCCAGATTTGAAGACCTTGACAGCAGTCGCTTCTCCAACATTGAGCATTAGATAGTACTCACTCAAAAGAAGATCATTGGCACTCGCACCTTGTTTTGTCTGTGTACGGACTGGCTGCCCGTTCTCATAAGTGATCACATAGTCATTAGCAGACTGTGCTGTAGAAAGCACTGCACCACCGCTCACGCCATCCAGCCGATCAGCCGGGAATAGTGCTTCACGTTCGTTGTAAAGGAAAGCCTTTACACGTTGTGCCTGTTGAGCCATATTGTTCATCTGAATCTCATAGAGCACATTGCCCCCCTCCTGCTCTGCCAAATATGTCATCGATGCATTGCATAGCAAGAGAGAGATCACATAGTCTTTGTAGACGGAAGTACTAAACGCCAGATAGTCTGCTATCAACTGATCCCGGGTCGTGCCATCAACCTGTTTACGGTGATCATAATACGCTCTGGTCGGAATTACAAGAGAACTGCCTTCCCCCATGATGGCATCCCCCATTGCGATAACATCCTGCCGAAAAGCATCATCTCGATAAATCGTTTCCATCAACTGGCCCAGCTGCTTCTGATATGATGATTCTGAATAATCACCATTGTCCAGTTGCAACATCGTCTGAATATAATCATCATTATTGCTTGAAAGCCCGCCATAAGACTGTTGGGAAGTCGTTAAAGTCGTCTAGGATTCCAATCGATCTGCCTCGGACGCCAGCTCGTTGCTAAGGGTCGTCACCTGCTCAGAGATCGTCCCAAGCTGATCCTGAATGTCATCAATACTCTCTTTGAGTTCTTCAAGAGTCACTTCATTTGCTTTGTTCAAGCCCAGATAGTCCGCCAGTTCACTGTTTCCTGTACTGTTCAGGATCTTCCCAAACAATGCAGGACCGATTGCTCCTGCTACTGTTCCCAAAAGGCCAAAACCGTGCTCAAGGATTGTCCCTGCTTCAATAGCACGAGCCGTTGAAACAGTTATCGGCGCGATAGAGGTGCCAGAAAACAGGATTGAGAAGGCCAGCACAAGACTGATTGCCGATCTTGAGATCTTTTTCATTCGTTTCATTACGTTCTCCCTTCTGTCCAAAAATATCACGATATGTTCCGTCACTATTTCATTTCTATCAACTCCTGATATACGCATCATTATCTGTTATTTGTGCCATTTTAACATGGATATCCGCAACACTTTATACCAGTTAAGGGCCATATCCTGCAAGTTAGGGAGAAGAAAATCGCCCGACTCTTGTCCTGTTACCGCATCTTTGTTAAAGTTAAGCCAAATATACAGTTATCAGGATGGATCTTCATGTTGAAACATCTCTGCCGCATCTTCTGCGCATTACTCTTTGTAAGCATCTGCATCGGCACAATGGTCTTTCTACGTCTGTTCACTGAATCACCGTCACCATATACTTACCCTGTCTGGGAAGAAGGTACGATCATTAGATCTGATGGTAACGAGCAACCTTACGATGTAAATAAATTGACCCCGACTTTATCAGCGAACTATTTTATGCTTCTTACAACGACTCTGCCCGAAGATCGCGAAGATGGCCAATACCTGATCTTCGAACCCGGAGCGCTGGAAATCACAGCGTCACTCGATGGACAAGAGTTCTGGCATTCAACGAATATCAACAGAGAAAACGCGATCAATCTCAGCCAGGTGCAAGTGCCACTCCCTGCAGGCGGTGGAGAAACATTGGAAATGACTGTTCAACAGCTTTCCTCTGAAGGCCTGGTCCCACCTTTGATCCGATTGAGCGCCGATCCGGCAGATCATGCCGGAACCATCGCTTACGCCAATCTATACGGTATTCCTGCAGGGATCTCGGCACTTGCCTTTGTTCTGCTAACAGCCTTGTTTCTACTTGGAATCATCCAGGATCGCATTGATATTCGTTTGCTGCTCCCTATGATCGGTGCCGCCGCACTGACAGGAAACCGTCTCAGCCAGGGCTATGGCACATACTTTCTGCCAAACGGACTACAGGATCTGCTGAGCAGACAATGGATCTTGCTCATCGTAATCTTCGCCCTACTTCTCTTCCTGATCTTGCAGCGTAA
This sequence comes from uncultured Peptococcaceae bacterium, assembly GCA_958451915.1. GTDB lineage: Bacteria > Bacillota > Peptococcia > Peptococcales > Peptococcaceae > UMGS1590. The sequence continues at coordinate 3,019 of CAUDRX010000157.1, read as the reverse complement.
ATGGGACTTTTGGCTCGCCTTTGGCGTTATGGTTGTTGTGAGTACGATCGGCTACACAGCCATTATGCTCTGTCGTCAGGCAACCCTCAGCGATCTGATAGCCTATATCAACGAAATCATCGCACAGATCCGCAGTGGCTATTTTGGAGAAGTGTTCTACTGGCTGTCACTTTGGCTGCTCCTGACGATCACCTTTGTCGCTGGTTGGACACTGATCCGATATATCATTCAGACTCAAAAAGAAGCTTATACCATGCAAGTGAAAAATCAATTGGCTTTAGAAAATGTGCACATCCTGGAAAATAAAATGAAATCGGATGCAGCGATCCAACACGAATTCCGCCATCGTTTGACCGTCTTGGAAGCATTACTGGATAGCGGTAATCTTGCCGCTTTAAAAGAACGCCTGACAGAATGGCAGACAGCTGCCCGTCAAAGAGGACAGGTACGCTATACAGAAAGTTGGCTTATCAATGCAATCGTAGTGGACGAGAGCAACCGATCCGCAGCTTCTGATACGATGTTCAAGGCATCCGTTTCTGTTCCGAAAGAACTACCATTCCCTGATGAAGATCTCTGCACACTGCTGATGAATATGCTGGACAACGCCCTAGAAAATACCGCTCGCCTGGAAAAAAACGATAGGACGATCCGGTTTCAGCTTCAATGCAAGGACGGTTTTATGGCAGTATGCTGCGAAAACAGTTTTGACGGCAAAATCGTCAGCGACATGAAAGGACATCTTCACACGCGAAAGGCCCGTAGCGAGCTGCATGGATTTGGCATTGACAACATGCGCTCAGTCGCCGAAAAATATGGCAGCATTCTAGATATCACCTATTCAGACACTACTTTCACCGTACAGACAGTTTTAAAACTTCCAAATTAAAAAATGAGGAGATCCCTCTACGTGAGGGACTCCTCATTTTTTCGATAATGATTAAAATGCCGGATAAACGCTGTTTGAAAGGATCGATAAAAAGCACGGCTCACAGGGTAATGCTCTCCATCTCGCAGAATCACTTCACGACGTGTGATCTCAACCACCCAATCCAGATTGATCAGATAACTTTTATGAGAATGGGCAAAGACATCCGGCGGCACCAATTTCTCAATTTCGCCAAGCGACATAGGAAAATACTGTTCGCTTCCTGCTTCGTGAACTATGATGCCATGATCACGACTTTCAATGCACTGAATCTCCTCTAAAGGATATGAGATCAACTTGTTACCACGCCTCAGGACAATCTTCTGGGGATGATGTCATTCAAGAGCAAGATACAGAACATCTTCCAACGCTTCCTGAGTGACAGGTTTAAGAAGATAATGCAGTGGATGTGCCTGATACCCTTCTACAGCATAATCCGCAAAGGCTGTGATAAACACCACTTGATCGCGAAGTTCTTTATCATATATCCACTGCGCAAGTGTGAGACCACTCTCCCCATCCGCCATCTGAATGTCAAGCAAAAACAGATCAAACGCATGAAGATCCTTTTCCAACTGCACACGCAATTCAGTTGCGGAAAGAAATAGCTGAACATCACTTGACAACTGCCGCTCAACCAAAATCTCATAGCAACGTCTGACTAATTGTTCACCAACAACCGCATCATCCTCACAGATTGCTATCCGATAGGGATTCATCCGTTCTCCTCCTTTCGATTATGTCATTTTAGCAATTTTTAACCGATAAGGCAAACCAGAAAAAAACACCGGACGATGATCGTCCGGCGCTCTTGGTTTAAAACTGTCTTTCTTCTACCATCTTTTCATGCGCAGCTTTGATCTCTGCGAGAAAAGCCTCGTTCTGATCAATGGCATATTGCACCTGCTGTGGACTTGGCGCCCCAATGGTCTGACGTTTATGGATACAGGTATCAATAGAGATCTTGTCATAGATATCTTCGTCGATAAGCGAAGAAAATCCTTTAAACTCCTCGATCGTGCAATCATCAAGCGCTTTGCCGTTCATGATACAGTAAGCAACAGCTTCACCAACGATGGCATGCGCATCACGGAATGGTATCCCTTTTGTGACAAGATAATCCGCAAAGTCTGTGGCATTAGTAAAACCACCAGCTGCTGCACGGCGCATGTTGGATTCTTTAAAAGTGGCAGTTGCCAGCATTTTTTCAAAGATAAGCAGACATTTTTTCCAGGTATCAACGGTATCAAAAACGCCTTCTTTGTCTTCCTGCATATCTTTATTATAGGCAAGCGGCAAGCCTTTCATCGTAGTCAGAAGGCCCATCAGTGCTCCATAGACACGCCCGGTCTTACCGCGTACGAGTTCAGCAACATCAGGGTTTTTCTTTTGTGGCATGATGCTTGAACCAGTGCTGTAAGCATCATCCAGATCTATGAAAGCAAATTCCTGACTGGCCCAAAGAATGACTTCTTCACAGAAGCGGCTCAAATGCATCATACTAATCGATGCATCGCTCAAAAATTCTAATGCAAAATCTCGGTCACTTACACCATCCAACGAGTTCAGACAAGGGGCATCAAAATGCAAAGCCCTTGCTGTTTCGTTGCGATCGAGTGGAAAGGTTGTACCAGCCAGCGCACCACTTCCAAGCGGCATGATATTATTTCGGCCAAGCCAGCTGTCCAGGCGTTGATAATCGCGCTTAAACATCTCAAAATAAGCCATGAGATGATGTCCGAGAGTAATCGGCTGTGCGCGCTGCAGATGGGTATAGCCCGGCATTGCTGTTTCAAGATGCTTCCTCGCAATACTGATAAGCGTTTCCAGAAATTCTATGAGCTGAGCCTGGATACTCATGACCTCATGTCGCAGATACATACGCATGTCGACCGCAACCTGGTCATTACGGCTACGTCCGGTATGGAGCTTTTTGCCAACATCACCAACTTTCTCGGTGAGCAGAACTTCCATATTCATATGGATATCCTCATCGGCAGGATTGAAATGCACTTTTCCTGATTCGATCTCCTCAAGGATCTCACTGAGGCCCTTCACGAGCGTTTGTGCTTCATCTTGTGTAATCACACC